>NZ_JBHYIK010000005.1:37066-218748 GCF_042739735.1 Amycolatopsis sp. NPDC059027
GTTGGGGAAGTTGCGCGTTCGCAAGGGGTTGTTCGGGACGCTAGCGGTCGGCCTTTCCGCGCCCGGGGGTGGAGCGAAGGGTAGTTTCTTCGTGTCCGGTGCGACGAAAGGTCCCTTCGTCACGTCGTGATGTCGCGAACGGTCCAGTCGTGCCGCCGCAATGCGACGAGGGCGTCCCTCGGTGCGGCTGACGCACCGAAGGCGTCCCTCGGCACCTCGCGACGCGCCCCCAAGCACACGTCCCGAACGCGTCGTCCGGGACACATGCCCGGCGTCACGAGATGCAGAACTCGTTGTTCTCCGGATCGGTCATGGTGACCCAGCTGTGCGGGCCCTGCCTGCCGCTGTGCAGGAACGTCGCGCCCCGCGCGGTGAGCTTCTCCCGCTGCTCCTCGACGTTCGCCGCGCCGACCCAGACGTCCAGGTGCACCCGGTTCTTCACCGTCTTGGCCTCCGGGACCAGCTGAAAGAGCACGCGCTTTGGCGGGCCCTCCGGGGGCGAATCCGGATGTCGGATCGCCGCGCCGGCCTTCCACACGAGGGCACCCTTGTACGTCCTCGTCTCGTCCTCCGTCGCATAGCCCTTGGCGATCATCTCGCGGATGAACGCCTCGTCGGTCGGCTCCGCCTGCCAGCCGAGCGTCTCCGCCCACCAGTCGGCGAGCACGTGTGGGTCGGCCGCGTCCACGGTCACTTGGAAGTCATACGCCATACCGGGACGTTAACCACCGGCACCGACATTTCTTGGAGAGAGGCAGCCGGAAAGCCCGCGGGTCGATCGGCCGGGACCACCGTGAACCGCCACTTGTCCACGCCGCCGCCCATGATCTCGGCGTACCGGCGCGCACCGTCCGCGTTGGCGAAGCGGACCTGCTGGCCGTTGGTGAGATGGGTGATCTTGACCGCCACGCTGCCTCCTGTGTTCTTGCGGGACACCCGCACCCGGTCGGCAGCGTGAGCGGTGCTTCGCGATGGTATGCCCACGCTGCCTCCTGTGTCTGGGAGCCGGCCCGCGGAGCTTCCCCCTCCGGGACCGGCGCGCCCAGTAGAACATGTGTTCGACGATCTTCGCTACCCGGGGTCCCCCGCCCGAGCGAGCAGGCTCAGATCCCGAACGCCGCCGGGTACCGGATGACGCCCGAGGGCGCCGGGCGCGCCGGGTCGAGGGCCAGCGCCATCATCGCGTCGTCGGGCACCTCGAAGGAGGGCCGGATACCCCACCGCGAGGCCGGGGCGAAGCCGAACTTCGGGTAGTACTCGGGGTGTCCGAGCACGAGCACGAGGTTCTCGCCCCGCGCCTTCGCGGCTTCGAGCCCGGCGCGGATGGCCGCCGAACCCGCGCCCTGACGCTGGAACGCGGGCAGCGTCGCGCACGGCGCGAGGCACAGCGCGGGAGCGTCGTCGACGTGACAGCGGGTGTACAGGGCGTGTGCGGCGAGAGTGCCGTCCGGTGTCTCGGCGACGAAGGACAGGCCGTCGAGCCACGCGTCCGGGTCGGCGCGCAGGGCGTCGACGAGGTCGGCCTCCTCGCGGGTGGGGAAGGCGGCCACGTTGATCTCGTGGATCGCCGCGATGTCGGCGGCCGTTTCGGGCCGGGTGTGCCAGGTCATGGTGGTCGCGTTCATCGGCCTAGTGTCCACTGTGGACGTCGAGAGTGCGGCGCATCGCGACCCGGGGCCAGGCGTCGAGACCGCGTGCCGCCTCGTGCCGCCGGATGGTGCGGAGCCCGTCGCTCAGCTCGGCGTCGTCGACGATCTCGAAGTTCAGCCGTTGGTAGTACGGCGCGTTCCACGGGACGGTGGCGTAGGTCGTGAGCGTGAGCCCGGCGAGGCCGTGCTCGGCGGCCCAGGTGTCCACGACATCGATCAGCGAACGGCCGAGCCCGCGGTGGGCGTGGCTCGGCCGCACCGAGACCTGCTCGATGTGGGCGAACCCGTCGACGACCTCGGCGAGCAGGTAGGCGACCGGGCGGTCGTGCTCGTCGGTGCAGACCCAGGCGCGGCCTGCCTGCTGGAACGCGGCCAGCTCCTCGATCGACGGTGGTTCGTCCTCGGCGATCGCGGTCATGCCGAGTTCGCGGAACGGGGCACCCGCGGCGCGCTCGATGTCGCGGAGAACGGGGAGGTCCTCGCGGGAAGCGGAACGGATCACCTCACAGTCCTACCGCGTTCGCCGCCGCCGCGCGAACCCTTTCAGCCATCCGTTGGTGCGGCGGTCCTCAGCGTTCGTGCCGCAGTTCCCGCTCCATCGACTGCCGGACCTCGCCCTCGATCAGGCTCCACACCTGCTCGACGTGCCAGCCGAACTCGGGCGAATGCTTCGTGGCCAGTGTGCGCGGCCGTGGCAGCGCGACGTCGAGGACGGCTTTGACCCGGCCCGGCCGCGCGGTGAGCACCACGATCCGGTCGGACAGGTACACCGCCTCGTCGACCTGATGGGTGACGAACAGCACGGTTTTCGAACGCCGTTGCCAGATCCGCAGCAGTTCGCCCTGCATCAGCTCGCGGGTCTGGCCGTCCAGCGCGGCGAACGGCTCGTCCATCAGCAGAACGTCCGGGTCGACGGCGAGCGCGCGGGCGATGTTGACCCGCTGGCGCATCCCGCCGGACAGCTCGTGCGGGTAGGCGCCGGCGAAGCCGGGGAGCCCGACCAGGTCGAGCAGTTCCGCCGCCTTCTCCGCGCACTCCTTTTTGGACAATCCCTGGAATTCGAGGCCCAGCCCGATGTTCCGCTCGACGGTGCGCCACGGCAGCAGCCGGTCCTGCTGGAAGACGAGCGCGCGGTCCGGCCCCGAACCCGAAACCCGCCTGCCGTGTAACGTCACCATGCCGGTGGTGGGCGGGATCAGCCCGTCCACCAGCCGCAGCAGCGTGCTCTTGCCGCAGCCCGACGCGCCGACAACCGAGACGAACTCGCCGGCCGGGACCTCGAGGTCGAGGCCGTGCAGCGCCTCGACCTCGGATCCCTTGCGCCGGAAGATCTTGCCCAGATTCTCCAGCCGCAGTTTCGCGGAATTCACTTGCCTCCGCCCGAAGTAGGTTTCCCCGTACTCGTGATGCGCGTCCCCCTGCTCATCCTCTCCCCCTTATTCCTGTTGTTGGACAACACGCCACCGCCCCACTCGCCGTTCCACGGCGGCGAGTGCGTAGGTGATCGCGACCCCGACGATGCCGAGCACCACCACTCCGACGAACAGTGCCCGGGTGTCGAAGGTTTCGGCGGAACTCTGGATCAGCAAACCGATTCCGGCCTTCGCGCCGAACAGTTCCGAGACGACCACGCCGACGAGGCCGTGTGCCGCGGCGAGCCGCAGTCCGGCGATCACCATCGGCAAGGCCATCGGCAGCTTGATCTTGACGTAGTTCTGCCAGCGGGTCGCGGCGTAGGCGCGGGCGACCTCGACCAGCTGCGGATCGGTCGTGGAAAAGCCGTAGAAGGTGTTGACCAGGATGGGGAACACCATCACGAGCGCACAGATCACGACCTTCGAGGCGATCCCGAGTCCCAGCATCAGGATGAACAACGGGGCCAGCGCGATCACCGGCGTCGCGTTGAGCGCGGACACCCACGGGTCGAGCAGATCGCGGAGCAGCGGCGACGCGGCCATCACGACACCGAGGACGACGCCGCCCGCGATCGCGAACGCGAGGCCGAGCAGGTACGTCTGCGCGGAGACGCCGAGGTTGCGCGGCAGGCTGCCGTCGGCGGCCAGGTCGAGGAACCGGGTCCAGATCGCGCTGGGTGGTGGCAGGAAGAGCGGGTCGAACACGGTGCGGGACAACAGCTCCCACAGCGCGATGCCGCCGAGCATCGACACCGCGCCCAGCGTCCGGGTGCGTGCCTTGGTCATCGCGGTGTCCTCCTGGCTTCGGCGGCGTAGGAATCGTCGACGAAATCCCGGACGTCGACGGGGTTTCCGGGCAGCAGGCCGACGAGGCGCAGGCCGTCGATGACGCCTTCGCCAGCCGGGACACTGACCCCGATGCGGTCGGCGAAGGCCGGGACCTTCGAGCGGAACAGCAGTTCGTAGGTCTGTTTCGCCCGCTGCGGCGGGCTTTTCGTTTCCGCGGCGAGGATCCTGGTGGCTTCTTCGGCGTTGGCGGGGTCGTTCAGCCAGCGCAGGGCATCGTCGCGGGCGGCGAGATAGCGGACCAGCTGGTCGCGGTGGTCCCGTGCCCAGGACGCGCGGACCACGACGCCGGTGAACGAGAACTGGTAGCCGGGGCCGAGCAGTTCCGGCAGGTAGCCGAGCCGTTTCGCGCCCTGCTGTTCGGCGGTGAAGTTGACCGGCGGCAGCAGCAGTGTCGAGGACGTGCCGCCTGCGTTCATCGCGGCGAGCCGGTTCCCGGTGCCGCCGGTCGGGATCATCTCGACACCGGCCGGGTCGACGCCCATGCGCTGGAGGAACTGGTGGGTGACGACGGTGGCCTGGTCGGTCACCGACGGGATGCCGACCGACGTGCCCCGCAGGTCGGCGAAACCGCTGATTCCTTTGGCGGACATGACGAACGGTGGCCGCACGGTGGTGTCCGCGACATCGACGAAGTCGAGCGCGCTCTCGGTGCGCAGGCGTGCGAGCACGGTGTTGGCCAGGCCGCGGCCGACGTCGACCTCCCCGGTAGCCAGCAACTGCACCGACTGCGTCGCGGTGCCGGTCTGCACCCGCTGGACGGTGATCCCGTGCTTGGCGTAGAAGCCTTTCGCCTTCGCGACGTAGTCGTCGAAGTCGGTCACCGTCGGCGCGGCGACGGTCATCGTGATCAGGTTGTCCGGCCGGGCCGGGTGGGCCGTTCCGCAGGCGGTCAGCGAGGCCGCGCAGAGGGCGGCCGCGACCACGGAGGTCAGCCACGGTCTCCGCACGAGCACTCCGCGAGGTCGAAAAGATTTAGCACAATGTGAGAACTGAATGGTGAAATACGGAATAAATCTAGTGTGCGGACTTTACGACCGTCAATCGACCGAATAGCGGACAGGTGAATCCGCCGTTCACAGCGAGTAGGAGGAAACGGCTTTCTGGATGCGATTCGCGTACGCCTGCAGGGCGGTGATAGCGACGCGTTTCTGGTCGTCGCCGATGCGCGCGGCAGGGCCCGCCATGCTGAGCACCGTCGGCCGGGAGCCCGCGGTGTGCACCGGCACCGAACAGGCCCACACGCCCTCGTCGATTTCCGCGTGGCTGGTGGAGTAGCGGTTGGTCATGGCGCGCCGGAGCTCCTCGCGCACGCCGACGCCGCGCCGCTGGATGATGGCGGGCATGCGGCGTTCGCGCTCGCCCTCGGGCAGCAGCGCGAGCAGCATCTTGCCGGACGCGCCGGTGCCCAGTGGCAGCGAATGCCCCGGCTGGAACGTGAAACGCATGGCCTTGTCGCATTCGACGCGGTCCGCGCACACGGCGACGTCGCCGAACTGCTGGAACAGCATGACGGTTTCGCCGAGCTCGCGGGCGGCGTCCTCCATCGCGGGTTTGGCGAGCCTGGCGAGGTCGTTGGCCAGCTGCGCCGCGCGGGCCAGCGGCATCACCTGGCTGGTCAGGTGGTAGCGCCCCGCTCTGCCCTCCTCGAGCAGCTGGAGTTCCTTGAGCAGTGCGACATAGCGGTACGTGGTGGCGACCGGGGTCCCGATGATCCCGGCGAGTTCGGCGACGCTGCATTCCCAGCGGCGCTCGGAAAACGCGAGCAGGAGTTGCAGGACCTTTCGTGAACTGCTGGCGCCGGGCGTGCGACGCGGGGGCGCGGCGCTGTCGATCGGGCGTGCGGCAGGCGACATCTTGACCTCTCCGGGCGGCGCGAACTACCTTCGCTATCACATCGAGTGAATAAATTAGCACGATGTGTAAAACACTGACCAGCGTCGAGTGGGGCCGGCGCGGAGGGAGTGATCGGTGAAGATCGACGCGTTCTGTCACATCCTTCCGGCCCGGTACGCCAAGGAGTTCTTCGAACTCGACGTCCCCGCGGTGCGGAATCTGCGGAATCGTACCCGGGGGATTCCCGCGCTGACCGATCTTGGCGTGCGTTTCCGGCAGATGGACGAGTTCGGCGACTACCGCCAGATCATCAACGTCGCCGCGCCCGCGCTGGAGGACTTCGGCCCGCCCGCGCGCTGCGCGGAATTCGCCAGGCTCGGCAACGAAGGACTCGCCGAGCTGGTGGCGCGGCATCCCGACCGGTTCGCCGGGTTCTGCGCCGCGGTCGCGCTCAACGACGTCGACCGCGCGCTGGAGGAAATCGATTTCAGTTTCACCGAACTCGGCGCGCTGGGCGTGCAGATCTACTGTCATGTCAACGGGCATCCGCTGGACGAGCCGCGGTTCGACCCGCTGTGGGCGCGCCTGTCCGAGAGCGGGAAACTGGTCCAGGTGCATCCGAACCGAACCGCGGCCTGGCCGGACTACCCTGCCGAAAGCCGGTCCCGGTTCGAGATCTGGTGGGCGTTCGGCTGGGAGTACGACCTTTCCGCGTTCATGGCGCGGATGGTGTTCTCCGGCGTGCTCGCGCGGTGGCCGGGGCTGAAGTTCCTCGTCCACCACGGCGGCGCGATGGTGCCGCATTTCGCGGGCCGGGTCGGGCCGGGCTGGGACCAGCTCGGCGCGCGGACCCCCGAAGCGGAGAAAGCCGACGTCACGGGGTATCCGCTCACCGGGCGGCCGATCGACTACTTCCGGATGTTCCACGTCGACACTGCGCTTTTCGGAGCGGAAGACGCGTTGCGCACCGTGATCCGCTTTTACGGGCCGGACAAAGTGCTGTTCGCGTCGGACAGTCCCTACGACCCCGAGCAGGGGCCCGGCTACATCCGGGCCACCATCGGAAATCTGGCGTCCCTCGACCTGACCGACGCGGAACGGGACGCGATCTACCACGGCAATGTCACCCGGCTGGTCGATCTCGGCGCGTCCGCCGCGGCCGGATAAGGGACGCCATGCCCGAGGTGCTGGTGGCCGGCGCCGGGCCGGTCGGGCTGACTCTCGCGATCGCCCTGGCACGCGGTGGAATCCGTGTCCGCGTCGTGGACAAACGCGCCGAGCCCGGCCGGTTGCCGAAAATGGAGCGGTGTAACGCGCGGACAATGGAAAATTTCCGCAGACTCGGTCTTGTCGACGTAATTCGTGCGGCGGGTCTTGACGGCGATCTGCCGATGGACGTCTTCATCTGCCTGGAAAACCTGACCAGACCGCCGCTGGTGCACCACGAATACCCGTCGGTGCACCGGCTCAAGGCCGCCTATCGCGCGGTGCGGGACGGGAGTCGTCCCGCCGAGCCGTACCAGCTGATCTCGCAGTACACGCTGGAGCCGTTGCTGCGCGCGGCGGTGGACGCGCTGCCCGGCGCGCGTGTGGATTTCGGGCACGAGCTGACGGCGTTCGAGCAGGACGAGCGCGGGGTCACCGCGACGATCGTGCGCGCGGACGGCGCGGCGGAGTCCGTGCGGGCGGCCTACCTCGTCGGCTGCGACGGCGCGAGCAGCACCGTGCGGCACGCGCTCGGCATCGGGCTGCGGGGCGAGTCGATGCTGGAAATGCGTCAGGCGCTGTTCGTCAGCGACGAGCTGTACGCGCGCATCCCGATCGGGCAAGGCAGGCACTACCACTTCGCCGACGGCCTCTCGTCGTACCTGGTGGTGCAGGACGACACGCGGCGGTTCTCGCTGAACGCCTCGGGACTCGCCGAAGCGGAGATGCCCGCGTTGTTCGAACGGCTCGTCGGGTTCCCGATCGCGTACCGGACGGAGTACGTGGGGACATGGCGGCAGCGGCTGATGGTCGCGGACCGTTACCGCGACCGGCGGGTGCTGCTCGCCGGGGACGCGGTGCACCTGATGATCCCGGCGGGCGGACTCGGGATGAACACCGGCCACGCCGACGCCGTCGATCTCGCGTGGAAGCTCACCGGGACACTGCGTGGCTGGGGCGGGCCCGGTCTGCTGGACGCGTACGAGGCGGAACGGCGCCCGGTCGGGATCCGCAACGTCGGCGCGTCGCGCAAGGCGACGCTGGGGCGGCTGGCGTGGCGGAGCCTGTGGCGCCCGGAGATCACCGAGCCCGGCGCCGCAGGGGAGGCGGTGCGGCTGGCGCTGGCGGAACGGGCGGACCGGGAGCAGCGGCTGAGCAACGACCTGCTCGGGATCGAGCTGGGGTACCGGTATCTGGACTCGCCGATCATCGCCCACGACGACGGGCCCGCGCCCGACCCGGATTGTTTCGCCTACGAGCCGACGACGGCTCCGGGCGCGCGGTTACCCCACGTCTGGCTGGACGACGGCAGGCCGGTTCAGGATATCTTGGGAGCGGAGTACACGATGCTCCGTGTCGGCGCCGAGGCTGATTTCTCCGCGCTGGCCAAGGCTTTCGCCAGGCTGGGCGTGCCGTTCCGGTGTCGTGACGTGCCCTCGGCCGACGCCGCGGCGGTGTACGGCCACCCGTTCGTGCTGCTGCGGCCCGATCTGCACGTAGCATGGCGTGGCTCGGCCCCGCCGTCCGATATGGACACTGCGGACGGTCTGGCCGGGCTCGTCACCGGCTGGAAGGAAAGTTGATGCGGCTCAGCCGTGAAACCGTGGTCGCCGGCGCGCTCGACCTGCTCGACGAAGCCGGTCTGGACAAGCTGACCATGCGACGGCTCGCGGACGCGCTCGGGGTGCAGAACGGTGCGACGTACTGGCATTTCCGCACGAAACGCATGCTGCTGGAGGCGATGGCGGAGTCGCTGCTCGGGGCCGTCGTGCGGGATTTCGACGTCGAAGGGGAGTGGCGCGAACGGCTCGCGGAGCTGATGCGGCGGCTCCGTTCCGTGCTGCTTTCCCGGCGGGACGGCGCGAGGTTGTTCTCCGGTCTGCTCTTCGCGGCGCCGAACGCGCTGGCGTTCGGGGAACTGATGGTGACGTTGCTGCGGCGTGGCGGTCTTTCGGCGCGGGAGGCGGTGTGGTCCGGTGACACGCTGGTGTACTTCGTCGTCGGGCACACCGTGGAGGAACAGGCCGCGCGCGAACTGCCCGCCGACGGCGCGAAAACCCGCGAACTCGAAACCGCCGTCGATCCCGCTCTCCACCCGAACACCGCCGAGGCGATCGCCGACATCCCCGCCCCCCACCACGACGACCACTTCGAATACGGCCTCGCGGTGATCCTGCGTGGCCTCACGGCGAACTCGCGTGATTAGCCGGAGATCTCACGTGATCAGCCGCGCATCTCGCGTGATCACGCGAGTTACGCCTTCAATCACGCGAGTGCGCGGTGAGGAACGGGGTGAGGAGGCCGGGGAGGGCGGCGTCGGCGAGGGCGAGGGCGTCGGATTCGGCGACGTCGACGACGTGGTAGCCGCCCTTGCCCGCCGCGATCGGGGCCACCAGGGTGACGAGCCCGGCGCGGCGCTGGAAGAACGAGCGGTCGAGCACGATCCCGGTGAGGCCGTCGCAGCGGACCGCGGCCGTGTTCCTGGCCAGCGAGCCCGAGCGGGTCACCAGGTAGCGGCCGGTGAGCCGGTGGCCGAGGGTGCGGTAGCGGTCCCAGCCGACGACGGCGGCGACCGGGACCAGCGCGCAGGCCGCGATCCACGGCCAGTCCGGCAGGAAGCCGATCCACGCCAGGCCGGACAACGCCGCCGCGAGCAGCAGCGTCCCGAAGATCGCGCGGGTCAGCCGCCGGTGCAGTGCCCGGCGCGGATGCCGGACGAGCCCGGCGCCGAACGGGTCCTCGCCCAGAACGTCCGCGACGACTTCGTGGACGCGGGCTGCCGGGGCGGGCGGCAGCAGCAGCCCGCCTCCGCCGTCCTCACGCTTGCCGTGGTGCAGCCCGGCCGCGATCGCCGTGCAGCGGGCCCCGCCGACCAGGCGCAGTGGGAGGGGTTCCTTGATCTCCGCGCCGCGCAGGCGATCCTCTTCGATCGACACCGAGCGTGTCGTGACGAGGCCGCGGCGGATGTGCAGGGTGCCCGCGGGTTCGCGGGTCAGCCGGAAGTTCCAGAACGACAGGACGTACCCGCCCGCCGAAAGCAGGGAGACGACCACGAGCAGCGCGGCCGCGGCGAGTACGACGATCAGCCACAGCGGTGCGGCGGTGATCCGGTCGGCGAGCGAGCGCAGCGGGCCGAACTCGACCGGGTCGATGTGCAGTTCGTGGGCGAAGTGGTAGATCGTGCCGATCATCGCGCCGACGACCGCGAGCCCGGACAGTGTGAACGGCGCGTACCGCAGCCAGCGCCTGTCCACCTCGGCGATCAGGGTTTCCGGCGGTGCGGACGTCTCGGTGGTCGGTTCCGCCTTGCGGTGCAACAGAAGCGTGCGCAGCCGCTGCGCCTCCTGCCGGGTCACCGCGTCGAGGACGAGCTCGTCCTTGCCCGGTCCCTTGCCGTGGTTGTGCCGTCCGGTGCCGATGCGCACCGCGGCGAGGGAGAAGAGCCGGTGTTTCGGCTCGGACATGACGTCGACGGCGCGGATCCGGTCGCGGGGCACGGCGCGGTGTTTGCGCAGCAGTAGTCCGGTACGCCATTCGACCTGCTCGCCGGTGACGCGGTAGCGCGAGGTCAGCACGTGCGAGATGCCGACGCACACGGCAAGGCCGGTGGCCACCAGCCCGATCCACTGCCAGCTGTTGCCGTGCCCGAGGATCAGCGCCCCGAACAGGACCGGGATGGACTTGACGACGTCCAGTACCGGCCGGATGAGCAGCATGCGCCGGTCCAGCCGGTGCCACGGCGCTTCGCCGGTGCCTTCGGCGGGCGGTGTCACAGCTTCGGCCGCGCTCATGTCGCGTCGCCTCGCACGGCCTGGGTCCGCTTGGTCAGCTCGTCGGCGAGGGCGAGCGCCTGCTTGTGGTCGAGCCCGGAGATGCGCAGCGGCCCGGCCGAGGACGCCGTCGTGACGGTGATCTTGGCGAGTCCGAACACCTGCTCCACCGGGTCGCGTTCGATGTCGACGGTCTGGATGCGGGACACCGGCGCGATGCGCCACTGCTGTTTGAGCCAGCCCGCCTGGGTGTAGACGGCCTCGCCGGTGACCTCCCAGCGGTGGACGCGGTAGCGCCACTGCGGCATCACGATGAGGTGCAGCGGACCGAGCACGCACGAGACGACGAGCGTCACCGACAGCCAGGACGGCGGATCGTCGCTGGCCAGGACGATGACGGCCTGCACGGCGATGACGACGGCCCAGCCGATCCCGGCGGTCGCGGTCCAGTAGCCGATGGCCTTGCGGCTCACCCGGTGCTCCGGCGGGCGCAGGCGCAACGCCATGGTTTCTCCGTTCACGCCCCTCAGCGTGCCTCATCGGGGAGTGGCGCGACCACGACAACTGTCACGACGGCTCATCCGGTCTCGAGTGCGTGGCGTTACCATCACGGTCACCGAGGGGGAATGGACGCGGGGGCGCGCCGCGTTGACCGGGGGACGGCGTAACCGACAGCGAGCGGCAGGAGGATCAGTGGGACTCGATCCCGAGGATCTGTATGAGGTGGACTCGGACGTTCCCGATCTGACCGGGGCGGTGCTGCTGCACTCCTTCGAAGGATTCATGGACGCGGGGTCCGCGGGCAGGCTGCTCACCGAACATCTGCTGGACTCCGGGGAGCACCGGGTGGTCGCGCGGTTCGACGTCGACCGGCTGATCGACTACCGGTCGCGGCGCCCGACGATGACCTACGCGGTGGATCACTGGGAGGAGTACGACGCGCCGGAGCTGGTCGTCCGCCTGCTGCACGATGCGGACGAAACGCCCTTCCTGCTGTTCACCGGGCCGGAGCCGGATCACGACTGGGAGCGGTTCTGCGTCGCGGTGCGGAGCCTGGTCGAGCGCTGGGCGGTGCGGCTGACCGTCGCGTTCCACGGCATCCCGATGGGCGCGCCGCACACCCGTCCGCTGGGGCTGACCGCGCACGCGACCCGCAAGGACCTCATCGGGGATCACCAGCCGCTGCCGAACCGGCTGCAGGTGCCGGGCAGCATCGCCGCACTGCTGGAGTACCGGCTGGGCCAGTGGGGGCACGACGCGCTGGGCTTCGCCGCGCACGTGCCGCACTATCTCGCGCAGTCGACGTATCCGGCGTCGTCGGTGAAGCTGCTGGAGGCGCTCACGAAGGCGACCGGGCTGAATATCTCGGAGGGCGATCTGCGCGAGGCGGCGAGCGTCGCCGACGCCGAGATCGCCCGGCAGGTCGCCGAGTCCGACGAGGTCGCCGACGTCGTGCACGCGCTGGAGCGGCAGTACGACACGTTCATGGAAGCGTCCGAACGGGACAGTCTGCTCGCCGAATCGGTCGAGCACATGCCGACGGCGGAGGAGCTGGGCTCCCAGTTCGAACGCTTCCTCGCCGAACAACAGCGCGGCGACAACCCCGACCGCTGACCCCGCTTTTCGTCGGCCCCTGCCCGTACTGTGCCGGGTAGGGGGCCTCAGCCCCTTGGCCTCAGTGCCCCACGGCGAGCAGGATGCGGGAGTGTTCCGGGGTTTCGGCCTCGTCCACGAGCGCGACGGCGAGGTCGGCGTAGGGGAACAACGCCGCGTCGCCGGGGGCCGGAATCACGACGCCGTCCGCGGTCCGGTAGCGGCCCGTGCGCGCGGCTTCGTCGTCGAGGAATGTCGGCGGTGGCGCGACGACGAGCCAGTCGAGGTCGCACGCGCGCAGGATCTCGAACTCCGCCACGTGGCCGAGTGAGAAGTCCCGGTGCTCGGCGGGGACGCCGGGTGCGTCGTGCAGGACGACGCCGGAGCCGTCCCGCAGCATCGACCCGATCCCGACGACGACGAGCCGCGCTACCCCGGCCCGGCCGAGTCCGGCCACCAGGGCCCGTGCGGCCGCCGGGAAGAACTCGCCCGAAGCCAGCTCGGACGCGTACGCCGCGCTGATCGCCGCGTCGTGGCCCGAGGCGGCCGAGGCGACGCTGTCCGCGTCGGTGACGTCTCCCGCCAGAACGGTCACCCCATCCGGGGCCGCGTAGCGCTTCGGCGAACGGACGACAGCGGTCACCTCGTGCCCGCGTGCCACCGCCTCGGCGACCGCGTGCCGCCCGGCTCGTCCGCCCGCCCCGAAAATCACGATCTTCACTGCAAGCTCCTCTCTCCGAGGGCGAAGCTAGGCGACGGACCCTCGGTTACCGCAACGAAAGCGGCTCCGGCCACGAGATCCGTAGAGTGCGTCCATGGCCCTCTACGATGAGATCGGCGTCGGCTACGCCTCGCAACGCCGCACGGACTCCCGTTGGCTCTCCGCGATTCTCGATGCGCTCGATGGCGCCGGCACCGTGCTCGACGTCGGTTCCGGCACTGGTTCGTACGCGCCACCAGGCCGGACGGTGCTCGCGGTCGAACCGTCGGTCGCGATGATCCGCCAGCGCCCGGCCGGTGCGCCGCCCGTGGTCCGCGCCGTCGCGGAAGCGCTGCCGGTGGTGGACAACGCCGCCGACGCGGCACTCGCCGTGCTGACCGTGCACCACTGGACGGACTGGCGCCGGGGCCTCGCCGAACTCCGCCGGGTGGCTCCGCTGCGGGTCGTACTGGCCTACGACACCGCGCGCGTCGGCGACTTCTGGATGGTCCGCGACTACCTGCCGGAAATCCTGCGGCTGGAACTCTCGCGTCCCTCGGCCGCCGCCATCGCCGACGCGCTGGGCACCGACGTGGTGGTGCCGATGCCGGTGCCGTGGGATTTCACCGACGGCATCTTCCTCGCGAACTGGCGGCGTCCCGGGGCGTATCTGGATCCCCGGGTGCGCCAGGCGGCTTCCGCGTTCGCCCAGACACCGGCCGCGGTCGTCGAGCGGGGAATCGCGCGCCTGCGGGCGGACCTCGACAGCGGGCGCTGGCACGAGAACAACGCCGAACTGCTGGGCAAGGACGAGTACGACGCCGGGTTCAGTCTCGTTGTCTCGCGGGCCTAGAACTTCCAGTCGACCAGCTTGCGCAACGCATCGGCGGTCCGGTCGAAGCCGTCGTCGCCGAGCAAGTCGCGCAGCTCGGCGTTGAACTTCTGGATCTCGGGAGTCACCCGGTCGAGCGCTTCGGCGCCCGCCGCGGTCAGTTCGAGCACGACCGCGCGGTGCTGGTTCGGGTGGGTGTCCCTGCCGAGCAGCCCGGCGTCGGTGAGCCTGCCGACCATCGCGGTGATCGCCGACTCCCGTTGCCCGAGGATCGCGGCCAGTTCACGCTGCGTGAGCCTCGGCTGCTCGCGCACCGCGAACAACGCGCCGACCTGCGCGCTGGTGACCCCTGCCGCGGCGGTCAGCCGCCGGTCGGCCGTTACGCGCAGCTGATGCGCGGCGCGCTGGAGCAGGAAGTAGAGACGCCGATCGGCGGGCTCGGACATATTCACAATCTTGACAGTCCCGGTACGTCCGCGTCATCCCAGCTTCACTGGTGAAGCGAGAGCACGGTTCCGTTTCGGGTGCTGCTTCGCGGGGCAAACGCTTTCGTGGTCCCGAAAAGCCGGGTGTCCCGTGGTCCGTACACAGTGGACACCGGGAGGTGCGATGACGCCGTGCGCGGAGCGCGCACGGCCGTTACACACTGGTAGCACGGCCGGTTCCCCGCGATACAGGTACTGCAGGTACTGTCTCGGAATGGACGGCCTGCACGAAGATCGTTTATCGGCAAGGAAAGTCGGCGCCGCGGTGAAACGCCGTGTCGGCAGGATCCTGCACCGGGCGGCCACTCGGTTGCACGATCCGTACACCGAACAGCTGGACCGGCTGAGTGCCCAGTTGAACGACCAGATGCGCGAACTGCGCGAGGAGGTCATTCGTCAGGGTGACCGCCTCCTCGATCGGGTGGTGGAGTTCGAGATCCGCAGCCGCCGCGACATCGTCTACGCGGGGGATCAGGACGCGGCTTTGGAGAGCAACCGCTTCGCCCGCGAGAACCTTGTGGGCGCGCGGCATTTCGGCAGTCCGCCCGAGACACTCGACTACGCGCTCTCGATCGCCCCGTCGACCGGCGGGATGGCGCTGGAGTTCGGTGTCGCCACCGGAAACACGCTGCGCACGATCGCGAAGGCCCGTGGGGGCGTCGAGGTCTACGGTTTCGACTCGTTCGAGGGACTTCCCGAGGCCTGGCTCAACGGCATGCCCGCCGGCGCGTTCGCCAGGGACGACCTGCCCGACGTCCCCGGCGCGGAGCTGGTGGTCGGCCTGTTCTCCGACAGCCTGCCCGGTTTCCTGGAAACGCATCCCGGGCACGTCGACTTCCTGCACGTGGACGGCGACCTCTACAGCTCGGCCAAGACCGTCCTCGACCTCGTGGGCCCGCGGCTGCGGCCGGGGAGCATCGTCCACTTCGACGAGTTCTTCAACTTCCCCGGCTGGAAACGGCACGAGTACCGGGCCTGGATGGAACACGTCGAGCGCACCGGCGTCGCGTACGAGTACGAGGCCTACACCTACAGCGACAACCAGGTGACCGTCCGCATCACCGGTGTGCCCACAGTGGACGCCGCGGTCGGTGCCAAGGCGGGCGCCGAGCGGGGCTAGCCCGACCGAGGACTCGTGAGCGACACGGCCGCTTCCAACCCGGCCGGAACGCTCACGAGTCCTTACCCCCATCACGCCGCGACCGGGCTCGGGTAGTCCTGGCAGCGCACCATGTTCGCGGCCTTCGACGTGAACTTGTCGAAGAGCCCGGCCAGCAGCCGGTTGGTCATCATCCGGTAGATCCGGTTGCGCTGCCGGATCTTCTTCTCGGTGAGCGGGGCGAGGAAGGTCCCCGACCCGCCCCCGTTGCGCTGCCCGAGCTTCGCGGCGGGACGGATCTTCTCCTCGTACCGCGCGAACGCGGTCCGGTGGTCGCCACCCGCGGCCGCCAGTTCCCCGGCGAGGACGTGCGCGCCCATCATGCCCAGCCCGGTGCCGTTGCCACCGGGACCGGCGCACCAGGCGGCGTCGCCGAGGAGTACGACCCGGCCCTTCGACCAGCGGTCGAGGTGAATCTGGCTGATCGAGTCGAAGTACAGGTCCGTCGCGCTGTCGAGCGCGTCGAGCAGCTTCGGCATCTCCCAGCCCATCCCCGCGTACTTCTCGGCGAGGAAGCGCTTCTGCTGTTCGGCGCCGCACCGCCCGGGGCCGTCCCCGGCGAAGACGAGACCGACCTGCATCTGCTCCGGGTCCCGGGCGCTGGTCACCCGCACGCCGAGGCCGGGCTCGTTGTAGGTCAGTCCCGCGTGGTCCAGGCCGAGGTGGTTGGGCACGGTGTACCCGGCGATCTGGAACCCGGAGTCGCGCCGGAAACCGGCCTCCGGGCCGAACGCGGCCGCCCGCACCCCGGAGTGCACCCCGTCGGCACCCACGACAAGATCGAACGTGCGAGTCCGGCCGCTCGCGAAGGTGACGTCGACACCCTCGGCTTGCTCGATCAGCGACGTCACGCGATCGCCGAAGACGTACTCGGCGTAGTCACGGGTCCGCTCGTACAGGATGCGGCTGAGGTCGCCGCGCAGGATCTCGACCTCTCCGCTCATGAAGCTGGTCGGGACCTCGATCGCCGGATTGCCTTCGAGGTCGAGGATGGTCTCCGTGTCCATCGCCGTTTCGTGGCGACGGACCTCGTCGAGAATTCCCATGCGGCGCAACAACTCCATCTGCGCGCCGCGGAAGTCGACGGCCTGGCCGCCGGGACGCAGGGCGGGGGCGGTCTCGACGACGGTCACGGTGAAGCCGTGGTGGTGCAGCCAGTAGGCGGCGGCCGGGCCTGCGATGCCTGCGCCGGACACGAGCACGGTGGTGGTCATCTCGGGTTCCTTTCGGTTTCGGATGACCACAAGACTGCGGGCCCGCGCTGACCGTCGGCGCACGGTGCGCTGACCACCGCTGACGACCGCTGACCACCGCCGTCAGCGGCGCTGACCAGGTCAGGAAGGCCGAGCGAGGAAGGCGAGGACGGTGGTCGCGAACTCCGGGCTGGTGAACGCGGTGAAGTGGTCGCCGGGGACGTGGTCGAACCGGGCACCGGGCAGGGCAGCGGCGAGCGCGTCCGCATCCGCGTGCCCGCCGTCCTGGTCACCGGCCGTCACGAGGGTGGGCGTCGTGATCCGGGACAGCGCGGCGCGGGACGTCGGGACATCGGCGTCCAGGACCCGCAGGAGCGCGCGCGGGTCGCCGCCGAGCTGGGTGATCCAGTACGCGGTCTCCGCTTCGGGGGAACCTGGCTCGAGGGGGACATCATCGACGAGAGCGGTCAGCACGGCGCGATACGGACTGGCGCGTTTGCCCGCGCGGGTGACCGCTCCGAGCCCCTGCCCCGCCACGACAGCGTGGGCAGGGTGTGCACCGCGAGCCAGCATCCGCAGCACGACCCGGCCGCCCAGCGAGTACCCGCCGAGGTCGTAGTCGCCGAGCCCGAGCCGCTCGACCAGTGCGAGCCCGTCGTCGGCAAGGACATCGGGCGGATAAGCCGCCGGGTCGTGCGGCCGCGCGCTGTCCCCGTGGCCGCGCAGATCCGGGAGGATGACGCGGAAACCGTGCTCGGCGAGCGTGGCGGCGGGCCCCTGGTGCAGCCAGAGCAGTCCGCTGGAAGTGAACCCGTGGAGCAGCACGAGCGGGCGGCCTTCACCGATTTCGCGGTAGGCCAGTTCCCAGCCGTCGTCGCCGCGGAATCGGTGCGCGGGCGGATCGATCATCGGGCGGTTCTCCTGTCGGCTATTTCGTGAGCAGGGCGTCCAGCTGCGCGAAAGCCGCGCTCGCCGCGTCCGGTGCCAGCTGGACGCCTTTGACCACCGCGATCACCAGCTCCACCGCGTAGGCCGCGTCCACCCGGCGCGACCACGCGCCCCGCGCGGACAGCAGCGCGTGCAGCGAGCCGCGCCAGTTGGCCTCGTGCCGCGCCAGTACCTCCCGGACCATGGGGTCCCGGCGAGCACGAAGGTCGAGTTCCGCGGTCACGACGAACACCTCCGGCGAATCCGCCAGCAGTTCACGCAGGTGAAGCAGATAGGCCCGCAAGGACTCCGCCGGGCCTGCCCCCTCGGGTACCGGCGCCTCGAACCGGCTGATCGCGTATTCGGCGACCCCGGCGACGATCTCCTTCTTGCCGGGAAAGTGGTGGTGCAGCGTCGAATGGTCGACTCCGACGTCGTCGGCGATCTGCCGGAGCCGCAGCCCCTCGAACCCCACCGCGGCCACCTGACGGAACGCGGCCTGGATGATCTCGGCTCGCCGGTCGGGCCGCGTCGCCGTCACGGCTCCCGCTCCGTCCGGCGTGCCCGGTACAGATCGCGCAGCAACGCGATTTCCGCGCCGTGGTGGATGACCTCGCGGTGGATGTGCAGGATCAACGCCGCCAGCGGACGGCCGGCGAACGGGCCCTCGGCCGGGCCCGCGGGACGGCGCAACTCCGACGGGCCGAGTGCGCGCATCCCCGCGGACCACGCGGCATACGCCCGGTCGATCTGCTCCAGCGCGGTCTCGGCGTCGCCCGCGTAGAGGAACGTGTCGTACTGGACGGGCGGTCCGCCGAACTGCGTGTCGGAGCGCTTGCCGAGAACGTGGACGGTGAGGTGCGCCAGCCGCCAGGCGATGGTGGTGACCGGCGGGGGCTCGGGGGCGGGCGCGGCGTAGTCGGCGGTGAACCGCCCGCCGCCGAGTTCCTCGCCGGCAAGACGCGGCCGCACGGTCCAGCAGCCCGGGACCGGCTCCCAGAAGTACTCCGCGTCGGTCAGCCCGGCCAGCCGGGGCCGCAGCCGTTCTCGCCAGTGCCAGTCCAGCTGATCCCCGAGTTCCGCGGCCCAGTCGACGTCCATACCTGCCTCCCCACCAACTGGTTGGTGGAGAATTATGGTGTGTCGTGGGCTCGTCACGCAAGCCTGCTCCGCTCGATCGCGAATTACCTGGTCAGCGGGGTCGCCGTCACGGATCGGCGGTGTCGGTCGTTAACCCGACCGTCCTGGAAGCTGGTAGTTTCCGCGCGAGGCAGCGACGCCGACGGGGAGCACACATGGCCGGTCACACGGTGGCGATCCATTTCGTGCGTTCGGCGGTCCGTGCCGTGGAGCGGCGAGGAATCGACGTCCGGCCGGCGCTGGCGAAGGCCGGGATCGCGCGTTCGCTGATCGACTACGACCGCGCGCGGATCACCGTCGAGCAGGCCAGCGCCATGATCCGCGATCTGTGGCGGCTCACCGGCGACGAGATGTTCGGGATCAGCCCGCGTCCGCTGCCGCTGGGCACGTTCCGGATGATGGCGCTCGGCATGATCCACCAGCCGGACCTCGCCGCGGTGCTCGACCGGTGCTGCGAGTTCTCCCGGGTCGTGCCGGGCATGCCGGATCTGCGGACGCGGCTGGGCCCCGGTACCTGCCGTATCGAGGCCGACGTCGAGAAGTTCGGGTGCTGCGAAACGATCATCACCGACACGGTTTTGTTCGTGCTGCACCGGTTCGCGGGCTGGCTGGCCAACAGCCGCGTGCGGTTGCGGCTGGTCGAACTGCCCCAACCCGAGCCGCCGTACGTGCAGGACTACGACCTCGTCTACGACGCCCCGGTGCGGTTCGGTGCGGGCTGCGCGGCCATCACGATCGACCGTGACGTCCTGCCCGCGCCGATCGTGCGGGACGAGGACGATCTGCTGCGGTTCCTCGGCGACGCGCCGGCGGATCTGCTGGCCCGCCGTGAATACGACAGCAGCATCGTCGACCAGGTGCGCCGCATCCTGTCCTTCGGCCTGCGCGGCCACTCGCCGTCCGCGGTGTCCTCGCGGGAGGTCGCGGCTCGCCTTTCGCTGAGCCTTCAGCACGTACGCCGATTGCTGCGCGAGGAGGGCACGTCGATCAGCCAGATCAGGGAGGACGTCCTCCGTGACGCCGCGATCGCGAGCCTCGTCCGCGGTGAGGAGTCGATCGCCGCGTTGTCCGAACGGCTGGGGTTTTCCGAGCCGAGCGCCTTCCGCCGCGCGTTCCGCCGCTGGACCGGCAGCCCGCCCGGCTCGTATCGGCCGGGCGGCACCGAAGGCGGCTTAGCCAGGAAGGCCCAGCAGCGCACCGAGTCCGGTGAGGTCGACACCGACGGCGTCGAGCAGGCCGGGTAGCGGGGCCGGGGTCCCCGGCTGGGCGGCGGTCTGCGCGGGCGCGGCGACTTCTCGGGGTTTTCCGCCGTACGGCGCGTTCTGCGCACCGCGGACACCGGTCGGGCTGCCCGGCGGCTCCGCGCAGTACGCCTGCTGGTTGGGTGGCGCGGGCTGGGTGTCCGAGCCTGCACGCGCCTTCGTCGCTTCGTAGCCCTTCGTGCAGGCCATCGGGTTGAAGAAGTTGATCACCAGGCCGAGATGCGCGGTGCCGTCGCCGGGGAACAGTGCCTTGCCGACCACCGGCACGTACGGGTAGAGCACCAGCGCCTGTTCCAGCCCGTCGACCCGGGTCTTGACGACGTCCGCGGTGGTGAGCAGATTCGCCATCACCACGGACAGGTCGGAGCCGGACTGGCGCAGGATGTCGACCGCCTGCTGGGCGAGCGGCGGCGCGACGTTGATCAGCTTGCGGATGTCCGGATCCGACGTCTTCAGTTGCCGCGCAAGCGTTTGCACATCGGTGCTGAACGACGTGATCGGCTCGGCGAGGTCCCGCTGGGTGTGCGTGACGGTCTTCCCGTCCGCGAGCAGTGACGTCGTCTGCGGCAGATGCTCGGTCGCCGTCGGCAGGAAGGAGTTCGTCGTGTCGACGAGCTGCTGGATCGCCGGCCCGTTCCCGGCGAACGCCTTGTCCAGCTCGTCGACCACGGTGCGCAGCGCGTCGGTCGGGATGCTGGTGAGCAGCGCGTCGGAGTCGGCGAGGAGCTTCTCCGCGCGCGGTGGCAGCGCGGTGTCCTGCTGCCGGATCCGGGCGCCGTCGGTGAGGAACGGCTCGCCCGCGGTGTCCGGCCGGAGGTCGAGGTACTGCTCGCCGATCGCCGACCGGTTGCTCACCACGGCCTTCGCCGACGCCGGGATCCGCGGCGCGTCGGGGCTGATGTCGAGCTTCGCGTCGACGCCCGCCGCGGTCAGCTCCAGGCCGGTGACCCGGCCGACGCCCACGCCCCGATAGGTGACGTCGGCGCCGGGGAACAGGCCGCCGCCGCGTTCGAGCTGCACGGTGACGAGATAGCCGCGGTGCCCGAACAGCCGGTCCAGCCCGGCGAACCGCCAGCCCGCGTAGCCGATGCCGACGACGGCGATCAGCGCGAACGCGAGGATCTGGATCCTGACCCGGCGCAGCAACATCTAGCCACCTCCCAGAATCGCGCCGAGCAGCCCGCCGAGTCCTTTTTGGACCGGTGGTGCGGCGGGGGCCGCGTCGCCGGGCAGGGGCAACGCCGGGGGCGCGGCGTGCCCGGGGAGATCGGGCCCGGCGGTGTTGCCGGGCAAGGGAATGATCGGCTGCGCCGAACGGCCGAAGTTGTTCAGCAACGAATCGAGCTTGAAGTCGGCGACGATCTCGGCGTTCGCGTAGTCGCCCTTGATGACGGCGAGACCGGCGTCGGAGAACGGGAACGTGAGCAGCAGTTCCAGCGACTTCGGCAGCGAATCGCCCGCCGCGGCCAGCTGACGCAGGGTCGGCGCGAGCGCCCGCAGGTCGGCGACCATGTCGTCCTTGCTCCGGTTCACCGTGTCCACCGCGACGCCGGAAAGCTTGTCGACCGCCCGCAGCAGGCCGACGAACTGCTCCCGCTGCTGGTTGAGCACCTGCACGCCCGGCGTCAGCCTCTCCAGCGCGTTCGCCACGTCCCCGCGCTGTTTCGCGATCGTGGCGGACAGCTGGGCGACGCCGTCGACGGCCTTGGTGATCGACTCGCGTTGTTTGTCCAAAGTGGACGCGAGCGTAGTCACGTTCGACAGCAGGGAGCGGATCCGGGTCTCGTTGCCGGACATCGCCTGGTTCAGTTCCTTGGTGATCGTCTGCGCCTGTTCGAGCCCGCCGCCGTTGAGCAGCAGTGAAACCGCGCCGAGCACCTGCTCGACCTCGGCGGTCTTGGTCGTTCGGCTCACCGGGATCGTCGCGCCTTCGGCCAGTTGCCCCTGCGCCGCCTGGCCTACGGGCGGGGACAGGTCGACGTACTTCTCGCCGAGCAGGCTCGACTGCCGCAGCCGCGCGGTCGCGTTGCCGGGCAGCACGGCCGAGCGGTTGACCGTCACGCTCACCGTGACCGTGTGGTTGTCCTTGCCCAGCTCGATCGCGGTGACCTTGCCGACGGGCACGTCGTTGACCTTGACCGCGGCCTGCGGCACCAGATCGGCGACGTCGCCGAACTGCACCTGGACCGAGTACGGCCGGTCGCCGAGATCCGCGCCGCCGGGCAGGGACATGTCGTACACGCCGCCGCTGCAGCCGGTCGCGACGAGGAGTACCGACACCCCGGCCAGTGCCAGCGCGCGGGTGCTGAAGGACGCTTTCAGTGCGTTGGCCGCACTGAAGGGCGCTTTCAGCGCATTGAGTGCACCGAAGGCGTCCTTCAGCACATCCCTCCAGGTCATGGCTTGCCTCCCGGGGACATCGCGTCGATCACCGGAAGCGGCAGTGGTGGCAGCTTTCCTTGCTGTACCGAGGAAAGCACCTGGGCGACCGACGGTAGCCCGAGCGTGCCGTCCAGCACCGGGGCGAGCTTCTCGCAGGCGTCCAGCAGCACCTTGGGGATCTGCGGGGGCGCGCCCTGTTTCATCAGGCGGCACACCATCAGGATCGGCGGGCTGGTCAGCTCGTTGAGGTTCGCCCGCGCCTGCAACGTTCCCGACGCCGGATCGTAGGTGTTGAGTGCGTTGCTCGCCAGCAGCGGCACCACGTCCATGACCTCGGCGAGCGCGCCGCGCTGGTCGACCAGCGCCTGGGTGATCCCGGTCAGCGAGGACACATTGGACTGGATGCGGCCGCGATTGTTCGCGATGAAGTCGTGCACCTCGCCCAGCGCGCCGGCGATCGAGCCCAGCGCGGTGCCCATGTCCTGCCGCTCGGAAGCGAGGAACGAAGTGACGTCGGCGAGCTGACCGGAGAGACCGCGTAGCTGGTTGTCCGAATCCGCCAGTGTCTTGGTGAACTTCGCCAGATTGTCCACTGTGGAGAACAGGTCGCCCTTCGACTTGTCCAGTGTGGACGCCGCATCGCCGAGCAGTTTGAGCGTCGCCCCGATGTTCTCGCCGTTGCCCGCGAGGTTGCCGGCCCCGGTCTTGAGCGCGTCCGACACGGCGCCGTTCGTGTTCGCCCCGTTCGGGCCCAGAGCGCTGACGAGCTGGTCGAGGCTACGAGCCATGTCGTCGACCTCGATGGGCGCGGCGGTGCGTTCCCGGGGGATGACCGTGCCGGGAGCCAGTACGGCGCCGCCGGTGTAGACCGGGGTGAACTGGACGTAGCGGTCCGAAACCAGCGTGGGCGCGACGATCACCGCGCTCGCCCCGGCCGGGATCTTCACGCCGTTGCGTACGGACATCTCGATCCGGACTCCCGGCCCGTCCGGCACCACGGCGTCGATGCCGCCGACCTTCAGCCCGAGCACCCGGACGTCGGAGCCGGGGTAGACGCCGACCGCGTTGCCGAAGTACGCGGTCACCTTGGTGCCGCCGCCGATGCGGCCGAACCACCACAGCGCCCCGGCCAGCACCAGTACCGCGACACAGACGAGAGCACCGATCCGATAGGCGAGCACTGATTTCCGGGTCTTCACTTGCCGTCTCCCTTCGCCGAAGGAGGCAGGCAGCCCTGCGGGTTGATCGACAGTGGACCGGCGTTCACCACCGGGGGCAGCAGGCCGCACATGTAGACCTCGAACCAGCGGCCGTTGCCGAGCGCGTTGGTGCCGAGCCGGGCGAACGGCGCCAGGTTGTGCAGACCGTTCTCCAGATTGGCCTGATTGCGTTTCAGCAGATCGGTGACCTTGCTCAGCTCGTCGAGCGCGGGGCCGAGCTGGGCGGCGTTGTCCCCGACGACGCCGTGCAGCTGGTTCGCCAGCGACGTCGTCGCGGAGAGCAGGTGATCGAGCGCGCTCTTGCGCTGCTGGATCTCGGTGAGCAACGCCTGCCCGTCGTTGATCAACGTCCGGACCTGGTCGTCGCGTCCCGCCAGCGTTCCGGACAGCTGACTGGCATTGCGCAGCAACGTGCCGAGCTGCTCGTCCCGCGCGGAGATGGCCGCCGAAAGCCGGGTTACTCCGTCCAAAGTGGATTTGATGCCGGGGCCGGTGTTCGCGAAGGTGTCCGAAATGGTCTGGAAACTCTTCGCCAGCTGGGCCGTGTCGACCTGTTGGACCGTCGTGGTCAGGTCGTTGAGCACCGGGCTGAGGTCGTACGGCACGCGGGTCCGCTCACGGGGGATCGCCCGATGCGGGTTCTGCGGGCTGTCCCCGGCAGGGCTGAGCGCGAGGTACTTCTGGCCCAGCAACGTCTTGATCTCGATCGACGCGGTGCTCCGGTCGCCGACCGGCACGTTCCGCACGGTGAACTCGACGCGGATGTGGTCGCCGTCGAGCGTGACGTCGCGGACCTCGCCCACCTTCACCCCGGTCACCCTGACCTCGGCGGAGTCGGTGATCCCGGCGGCCTCGGCGAAGTCGGCGGCGTAGGTGACGCCCCCGCCGCCGAGGAAGGGCACCTTGTCGGCGTTCATCGCGACCACTACCGCCAGCGCCATCACGGCGGTCGACACGACGCCGAGCACCGGGAGATTCCGTTCCCTGATCGGCTTCACGGTTTGCACCTCGGCGATGTGCTGGTGGCGGGCAGGGGGAGGATCGGGACGGTCACGTTGAGCGAGCCGAGCCCGACGGTGCCTTCGAGGTTGCACAGGTAGAAGTTCAGCCAGCTGCCGTAGTCGACGAGGCCGGTCATCTTCTCCAGCTTCCCCGGTAGCGTCTGGAGGAACTTCTCGACGACGGGCTGGGAGTCGTTGAGGCTCTTGCCGAGCGACTGGAGCCCGGCGATGCTGTCCTTCAACGGCACCCTCGACTTGTCGAGCAGTCCGGCGGTGCTGTCGGCGAGGTCGCCCATCCCGGTGATGGCGTCGCCGATCGGCTTGCGCTGCGCGGCCAGCCCGGAGACGAGCTGCTGAGTCTGGTCGACAAGCGAGGTCAACTGTCCACTGTGGGCGTTCACTGTGGACAGTACGGCGTTGAGGTTGTCGATCACCGAACCGACCACCTTGTCGCGATCGGCCAGTGTGGACGACAGGGACGCGGTGTGCGAGAGCAGGTTCTCGATCGTGCCGCCTTCTCCTTGCAGCACTTGGATGATCTCGCCCGAGAGCTGGTTGACGTCCTCGGGTTTCAACGCGCGGAACAACGGCCGGAACCCGTTGAACAACGCGGTCATGTCGAGTGCGGGCGTGGTGTGCGCGACCGGGATAGTCCCGCCTGGCCGCAGTTCCGCGCCGGGGCCGGGGACGTCGGAGTCGAGCGCGATGTAGCGCTGGCCGATGAGGTTGCGGTACCGCAGCGCGGCCCGTGTCTCGGCCGACAGCGGTCTGCTCCGGTCGACCTTGAACCGCACTTCGGCGTACTTCGGATCCTTCGGCTCGACCGAGGTCACCGAGCCGACCTTCACCCCGGACATGCGCACGTCGTCGCCGGGGTTGAGTCCCAGCACGTCGCTGAACTGGGCGACATAGCTGTTCTCCGGGGAGAAGCTGGTGTTGGCCAGCGTGACCGCGAGGACGCCGGTGCACAGCGCGGTGACCGCGACGAAGATCGCCAGCTTGAGGACCGGACCGGCCATACCCCTCATGCGATCGCCGCGCTTCGCGAGACAGTGTTGAATCCTTTTTGGCGCATGGTGTTGATGATTCGCTCGCAAGCGTCGCTCATGACACGGTCACCTCCGCTCCGCGGTAGAGCGGTCCGACCAGCAGACCCGCCCAGCCCGGCACCGCACTGGGCGCGACCGCGAGCCGCGGCGCGAGCAGGCTGCCGAGCAGTTCCTTCTCCGCGGCGGAGTTCGCGACGTCCCCGGCGGGAGCGCTCCCACCACCGGGTTTCAATCCCGGAGGTTTCGAGGAGCCGTCGGCGAACGGACCATCCGCCGGGTACTGCGGCGGGAACTTCCCGGTCTTCGACAGGTCGTAGCAGCGTGGACCGCGTTTATCGTCGTAGCGGGGGGTGTCGACGCCGGGCAGGTACTGACCGCGGCTCGCGGTGATCTCCATGGTGAACTTCGCGATCCCGGGGTGGTCCGTTCCCTTGCCGTAGAACGCGTCGGCCCTCGGCACGATGTCGGCCAGCTGGCCGAACAGGCACGGGTACTCCGGCGCGTACTTGGCCAGCACCTCGGCGGCGGGGCGGCTCGAAGCGACGAGATGGATGAAATTGTCCTTGTTGGCGGCCAGGAACTGGTTGACGTCCATCGTCGCCGTCGTGGCCACCGAGAACAGGTTCTGGAGCTTGGCTCGCTCCTGCACCAGGGTCTGGCTGGTCGTGGTGAGGTCGGTCAGCGCGTCGAGCAGTTTCGGCCCGGCGCGGTTGTAGGTGCCGGTGACGGCCGGGGTGTCGGCGATGATCGAGGTGAGGTCCGGGATGCTCGGCATGATCCGGCGCAGGTAGCTGTCGAGCATTCCGATGGTCTCGCCGATGCTCTTGCCTCGTCCGTCCAGCGCTGTCGACACCGCGTGTAGCGTCGACGACAGCTTTTCCGGCTGCACGGCCTGGAGGACGGGCAGCAGATCGTCGAGCACCTTTTCGGTTTCGATGGCGTCCTGGCTGCTGTCCTGGCCGATCACCGCGCCCCGTGCGAGCGGCTCGGCCGCGGCCCGGCCGGGGACCTCCAGCGAGACGTACCGTTCGCCGAACAGGCTCTTCGGCAGCAGCCGAACCGACACGTTCGCCGGAATGTGCCCGAGTTGATCCGGTTGCAGCGCAAGGGAAATCTCGGCGTACCGGCCGTTGGACCGGACCTCGGAAACGGTGCCGACGACGACGTCGCGCAGCTTGACGTCCGCGCCGACGCGCATCTGGTTGCCGATGTGGTCGGTTTGCACGGTCACCGGCGCGGTGGTGGTGAAAGCCTTGCGGTAGAAGGCGATCGTGAGTGTGACGAAGCAGGCGAGCGTCAGCAGGAACGCCACCCCGAGCAGGTGATACCGCAGCTTCCCCAGCGACCTCATGCGATCGCCTCGCTTCGCGAGACAGTGTTGAATCCTTTTTGGCGCATGGTGTCCATGATTCGCTCGCAAGCTTCGCTCATCCGGCGATCCTCACCGTCGTGTCGGCGCCCCAGATCGCCAGGCTGAGGAAGAAGTCGAGGATGGTCAGCGAGACGATCGACGTCCGCACGGCCCGCCCGACCGCGACCCCGACGCCCGCCGGGCCGCCGGACGCCTTGTAGCCGTAGTAGCAATGACTGAGGATCACCACGAGGCTGAAGACGATCACCTTCCCGAACGACCACAGCACGTCCTGCGGGGGAAGGAAAAGCGTGAAGTAGTGGTCGTAGGTGCCCGCGGACTGGCCGTAGATCCACACCGTGATCTGCCGCGACGCGATGTAGGAGGTGAACAGGCCGACGACGTAGAGCGGGATCACCGCGGCCAGCCCGGCGAGCACGCGGGTGGTGACGAGGTAGGGCAGGCTCGGGATCGCCATGACCTCCAGCGCGTCGATCTCCTCGGAGATCCGCATCGCGCCGAGCTGGGCGGTGAAGCCGCAGCCGACCGTGGCCGAAAGCGCGAGGCCCGCCGAGAGCGGCGCGACCTCGCGGGTGTTGAAGTAGGCGGTGAAGAACCCGGTCAGCGCGCTGGTGCCGAGCTGGTTCAGCGCCGAATAGCCCTGGAGGCCGACGATGGTCCCGGTGAACATCGTCATGCCGATCATCACGCCGAGGGTGCCGCCGATGACCGCGAGCGCGCCGCTGCCGAACGACACCTCGGCCAGCAGCCGCAGCGTTTCCCGCAGATAGCGGTGCAGGGTGCGGGGAATCCAGGCGATCGCCTTGCCGTAGAAGGCGAACTGGCGGCCCATGTCGGCCAGTCCGTCCGACGGCTTGCCGAACGTCCTGGCGGCGGCCCGCTTCGCGCGGGCGACGACGGGGGGTTCCGGGGAGGTGGTGGTCATCGACGGCCCCTCAGCTCAGCTTCGGCGGGACCACCTGCAGGTAGATCCCGGTCAGCACGACGTTGATCAGGAACAGCACCAGGAAGGTGATGACGACGGACTGGTTGACCGCGTCGCCGACACCCTTCGGGCCACCCTTGGGGTGCAGCCCGCGGTCCGCGGCGATGACGCCGGCGACCAGCCCGTACAGCACGGCTTTGAGCGACGAGATGGTCAGGTCGGGCAGCTGCGCGAGTGCGCTGAAACTGGCGAGGTAGGCACCCGGCGTCCCGCCCTGCACGAGGACGTTGAACGCGTACCCGCCGACCATGCCGACCACACTGACCAGGCCGTTCAGCAGCACCGACACGAGAATCGCGGCCAGCACCCTCGGCACGATGAGCCGCGCGATCGGATCGACGCCGAGGACCTCCATGGCGTCGATCTCCTCGCGGATGGTGCGGGCCCCGATGTCGGCACACACCGCGCTGCCGCCCGCCCCCGCCACGAGTAACGCTGTGACCAGCGGACTCGCCTGCTGCACGATCGCCAGCCCGCTCGCCGCGCCGGTGAACGACTGCGCGCCGATCTGCTGCGTCAGCGATCCGAGCTGCAGCGCCACGACCGCGCCGAACGGGATCGAGACGAGCGCCGTCGGCAGGATCGTGACGCTCGCGAAGAACCAGGACTGGTAAAGGAACTCGCGGAGCTGGAACGGTCTGCGGAAGACGCCGCGCGCGACCGCGAGAAACAGCGCGGTGATGCGGCCGACCTGGCCGAACACCGCCGCGCCGGGGAAGGTGGCGCTGGACGATCTCGTGCTCATACGGCGACGACCTCTCTCGTTGAGGTACCGATCGACGATAGGCCGCGACAAGCCTGCCTTGGATGACCCGATCGCGCACGGTCCGTGACCGGATCGCTCATCGGCGCAGGTCAGTGCCTTGCCCGGGCATGGGGATTGGGGCTTCCGCGCGCTGTGCCGAGGGACGCCCTTGGTGCGTTGGGTGCGACGGGGGCGTCCCTCGGTGTGGCGGCGGGCCGCCCCGGCGTCGGAGCCACGTCCCGAACGACGCGTAGCCGACGTTGAACGTCCCGAACGACGCTTTCGGGACATCCTCGAACAACGTGTAGCGGGACGTCGGTCATCGTGCTGGTTCGTCCCTTGTGGACTCGGCGGACTCGCGGTGGACAGCGTGTACCACCAATCCGGGAAGGTGCCATCGAACCGGACGGTGCCCGGATCGGGTGAGCCAACATAGTCCGGAATCGGGGACCTCGCACCCCGGCGTTGTAGCTCGAAAGTGTTTGTCTGCACCAAGAGTCCGTCGAAGGAGGTCCACACGCGACACCTTCGAGTGATCAAGCCCGTGTTTTCTTTTCGTGACCCGGTTCTGCGCGGAGACTGCTCGGTAGTCGCAGGTGACCACGAGGACGGAAGTCCTTGGCCGCCATCGGCTATCCCTGAAGTGACGTGGAGAGGAAGCGTTCTCGTGAGTATGGTTTCGCTGAAGAGGACTGTGATCGCCGGCGTGCTCGTGGGTGGTGCGATGGTGGTCGCGGCAGGCACGGCGTCGGCCTCGCCGGCGACGACGACGGATCACGGCAGGGGTGACCACCGCAACCACGGCGGCATCAGCGTACTGAACAACGCGTGCGCGCTTCCGTGGCTCTGGAACGGCCCCGGCAACGTGGGCAACATCGGGAGTGGCAACGACTACAGTGCCTGCAACGGCAACGTGTCCGGAGGGCACCACGGCATCGAGGTGGGCAACAACCTCTGTGTCGCCCCGTGGCTGTGGAACGGCCCGCTCAACTGGCTCAACCCGGCCAGTCCCTCCAACTACAAGGCCTGCAACGGCAACAAGTCCTGATCCCGGCTCGATGACATGACGGCGTGGCGCTGTCGGCAACTCCAGCCTGCCGACCGCGCCACGCCGTTGTCTTATGTGGACAGACGGGATTCCTTGCGGGGAACGAGAACGGACAGCGCCCCCGGCAGGACGCTGACTTCCACCGGCAGCGGGGCGACCGGTTCGCCGTCGGCGTAGGTCGTGATCCCTGGCGATTCCAGCCGCACCGACGCGGTCCGGTAGGTGTCCACCCCGGCGTGCCGGACATGCGTTCCGGCGAACACGGTGGGCAGGAATCGCAGCGCCGTCCGGCGTGGCATGGCACGCACCACGGTCACGTCGAGCAGGCCGTCGGTGTGGTCGGCGCCGGGACAGATCCGCATCCCGCCGCCGTAGCTCGCGGTGTTGCCGACCGCCGCGAGCAGGACGTCCTGCTCCAGCACGAGCCCGTTGTCCAGGGTCAGCCGGAACGGCAACGGCCGCAGATTCGCGAACTCCGCGAGAATCGCCAGGTTGTACCGGGCCCGCCCGCGCGGCCACCGGAGCCTGTTGGCGCGGTCGTTGACCAGTGAGTCGAACCCCGCCGCCAGCACGGAACCGAAGTAGCGGCGGGTGCCGTCGTCCGCCTCGATCCGGCCGACGTCCACCGTCTCGACGTGGCCGTCGGCGATCACGTCGGCGGCGGCTTCGGGGTCGCCGGTCGGCAGGCCGTACGCCCTGGCGTGGTCGTTTCCCGTCCCGGCGGGGACGATGCCGAGCGGGACATCGCTGCCGGTCAATGCCTGCAACGCCAGGCAGATCATGCCGTCTCCGCCGACCACCACCAGCGCGTCGACCCGCTGCCGGACCGCTTCGGCCGCGAGCCGGAAGGCGTCCTCCGCGTCCCCGCCCGCGACGTCGAGAACGTCGACGCCGCGGTCACGCAGGCGTCGGGTCGCCTGCCGGGCCGCCCGGTCGGCGTGCCCGGCACCGGCGGCCGGATTGGTCAGCACCACCACCGAGCGGATGTCCTTCATGCGATCGACTCGCTTCGCGAGACAGTGTTGAATCCCTTTTGGCGCATGATATCCATGGTTCGCTCGCAAGCATCGCTCACGGAATCAGTTTCCCAGGATTGAGAATCCCCGCCGGGTCGACCGCGTCCTTGACCGCGCGCAGGATCCGGACCCCGAGCTCGCCGACCTCGGTGCTCATCCACGGCCGGTGGTCCGCGCCCACGGCGTGGTGATGGGTGATCGTCCCGCCCGCGGCCATGATCGCGTCCCCCGCCGCGCGTTTCGCGTGCGACCACTGGGCGATCGGGTCGCCCTTCTGTGCGGCGACGACGGTGAAGTACAGCGACGCGCCGGTCGGGTACACGTGCGAAATGTGGCACATCACCAGTGACTCGGTGCCGGTCTCCCGCAGGGATTCCTGGAGCGCGGTGGTGACGGCGGCCTTGAGATTGTCCACATTGGACCACTGGGTCGCGGTCTCCAGCGTCTCGCACAACGCGCCGGCGTCCAAAAGGGAATCACGGAGGTACGGGGCGCCGAACCGGCCGTGTTCCCAAGCCACCGCGGGCTCTTCGCCCAGCGACGTGCCGCCCGCGGCGAGCAGGACGGCGCGGGTGCGCTCGTGCCGCGCCGCCACCTGCTCAGCGGTCCCCTCGAACACCGTCACCGCGAGGCAGCCACCGGCGACCTGGTCGCCGCCGACGTGATCGGTCATCGCGAGGTTGATCCCGGTCTCGGCCTCGTCGGACAGGCGAAGCACGGTGGGCCCGGTCTCCTGCTGTTCGACGGCGCGCAGCGCGGCCGCGCCAGTGGCGAAGTCCGGGAAGTTCCACGCCTCGTGGATTTTCGCGGCGGGCAGCGGGTGCACGCGCAGCCGGACCGCGGTGATCACGCCGAACACGCCCTCGGAGCCGAGGAACACCTCACGCAGGTCCGGCCCTGCCGCCGAGGCGGGTGCGCGGCCGAGGTCGAGAATGCCGGACGGGGTGACGACGCGCAGGCCGCGGACCATCTCGTCGAACCGGCCGTAGCCCGCGGAATCCTGGCCGGACGAGCGGGTCGCGGCGAACCCGCCGATCGTCGCGAACCGGAAGCTCTGCGGGTAGTGCCCGAGTTCGAATCCTTGCGCGGCAAGCAGTTCTTCGGCCTTCGGGCCGGGGAGACCCGCGCCGAGCGTCGCCTCGCCGGACACCGGGTCGAGCGCTTCGAGCCGGTCGAAGCGGCGCAGGTCGAGCGTGATCACCGCGGTGAAGTCGCCGCGGATCGGGTCCACGCCGCCGACCACGCTCGTCCCGCCGCCGAACGGCACCACCGCGATCCGGCGCCGCACGCAGTGGGCGAGGACGGCGGCGATGTCGTCCTCCGAACCGGGCAGCACAACGGCGTCCGGCGCGTCCTGGGGTTCGCTGCTCCGGCGGCGGTAAAGATCCACAGTGGACTTCCCGCCCGCGCGGGGCAGGCGATCGGCGTCGGCGACGCCGACGTACTCGGGTCCGACGATGGCGGCCAGCGCGGCGCGATCCTCCTCCGGCAGTGCCGAAGGCAGCAAGCGGACGTCGTCGGCGGACCGCTCGGCTACGTCGTCGGCCGACGTGCCCAGCACCTGCTGGAGCAACTGTTTGATGTTGTCCGACAACGGTTTCGCCAGGGCGGGGTCGCCCCAGGCGTCCCATCGCATGGGTGGGCGGGGCAGTGAACGAGGTGCTTGCGTTCCGGCGGCCATGGGCTACAGTGTTACACATAATGTCAAGCCGTAACGATCCCCGACGGGGTGATTCCCGCAGCACCGACGACGTCATCCTCGACGCCGCCGCCGAGTTGATCGTCCACTTCGGTGTGCAGCGCACCCAGCTGGCCGAGATCGCACGGCGTGCCGGCGTCAGCAGGCCCACGGTGTACCGGCGCTGGCCCGACGTCCGCGCGGTCATCGGCGCGCTGCTGACCCGCGAGGTCCTGCGGACGCGCGAGGCCGTTCCGGACACCGGCGACGACCGCGAATCCCTGGTGGAGCGGTCGGTCGAGATCGCGATCCGGATCCGGGACCACCCGCTGCTCGGCGCGTTGCTCGTCTCGGAACCGCAGCTGCTCACCGAATACGTCGTCGAGCGGCTCGGCACCAGCCAGCGCGGCCTGCTCGCGGCGCTGGCCGACGGGATCGAACGGGGCCAGAAGCACGGCTCGATCCGTGCCGGGAACCCGATGGAGCTGGCCGCGATGGTGCTGCTCATCGCCCAGTCGACCGTCCAATCGCACCGCATGGTCGCGGACCTGCTGCCCGACGAGGCGTGGCGGCGCGAACTCGCCAAGGCACTGAACGGATATCTCGCCTCATGACAGTCCTCAATGGACAGACGCGTGCTCGCGCGCTGGAAGAACTCGCCGATGTCGACGTCCTGGTCATCGGTGGTGGCGTCACCGGCGCGGGCGCCGCGCTGGACGCCGCGTCACGCGGGCTGCGGACGGTGCTCGTCGAGGCGCACGACCTCGCGTTCGGCACCAGCCGCTGGAGCTCGAAGCTGGTGCACGGCGGCCTGCGTTACCTGGCGAGCGGCCAGGTCGGTGTCGCCCACGAAAGCGCTGTCGAACGCGGGATCCTGATGACCCGGACCGCCCCGCACCTGATCCGGCCGCTGCCCCAGCTCGTCCCGCTGGTGCCCTCGATCGGCCGCGCGCAGCGGCTGGTCATCCGGGCGGGATTCCTGGCCGGGGACGCCCTGCGTGTCGGCGCCCGGACCCCGGCGTCGAGGTTGCCGCCGGCGCGGCGCATCGGCCCGGCCGAGGCTCTCGCGCTCACTCCGCAGATCCGCGCGGACGGGCTCGGCGGTGCGTTCGTCGCGCACGACGGCCAGCTCGTCGACGACGCGCGGCTCGTCGTGACGATCGCACGGACGGCCGCCGAGCACGGCGCGAAGGTGCTCACCCGCGTGCGTGCCGAGGACGTCGACGGCACGTCCGCGCGGCTGACCGACACGCTCACCGGCGAAACCCTGACGCTGCGCGCCCGAGCGGTGATCAACGCGGCCGGGGTCTGGTCGGGCGAGGTGGACCGGTCGATCCGGCTGCGGCCCAGCCGGGGCACGCATCTGGTCTTCGACGCCGCCGCGTTCGGCCACCCGCGCGCCGCGCTGACCGTGCCGATCCCCGGTTCGACCAGCCGGTTCGTGTTCGCGCTGCCGCAGCAGCTCGGCCGGGTCGTGGTCGGCCTCACCGACGTCGACGCGCCCGGTCCGATCCCCGACGTCCCGGTGGCGGACGAGGACGAGGTCACCTTCCTGCTCGACACGGTCAACGCCTACCTGCGGACTCCGGTGACCCGCGACGACGTGCGCGGAAGCTACTCGGGGCTGCGGCCGCTCATCGACTCCGGCGGTGGCAGCACCGCCGACCTGTCGCGCCGGCACGCCGTCCGCGAGTCACCGTCCGGGGTCGTCACGGTCGTCGGCGGGAAGCTCACCACCTACCGCAGGATGGCGCAGGACGCCGTCGACGCCGCCGTCCGGCTGCGCGGGCTGAGCGCGCTGCCCTGCCGCACCACGACGTTGCCGCTGGTCGGCGCGCCGGGCCATCCGGACAGCGTGCCGTCAGGGGGACTCCCGGCGTCGCTGGTCGCGAGGTACGGCGGTTCCGCTCGTGCCGTCGTCGACGCCGCGACGGTGCCGCGTCCGCTGGAACCGGTCGCCGACGGGATCGACGTCACGCGTGCCGAGGTCGAGTTCGCCGTGTCCCATGAGGGCGCGCTCGACGTCGCCGATGTCCTCGAGCGACGTACCCGGCTCGGGCTCGTTCCTGCCGATGCCGGGCGCGCCGAGTCCGCCGTGACCGAAATCGTTGCCGCGCACCACCTCTGAGCCACAGCTGTGCACGGTGGGAGAAGACCACGGCCGTTCGCTGGCGGACACTCGGGACACAGGGAAGGGCCCGTTGCCGCCAAGGAGGACTGTCGTGACCGACCTGCGTACCGTGATCGCGGCTCTGACGGCCGAGGCCGCCGAGGTCGACCGCCTCGTCGCGGATCTCAGCCCGGAGCAGTGGCGGCTCGACACGCCCGCGCCCGGCTGGAAGATCACCCACCAGATCGGCCACCTCGCGTTCATCTTCCGCATCGCCGGGATGGCGGCCGCGGACCCGGCCGGGTTCGGCGAGCTGACCTCGGGGGTGAAGGACGGCAAGGCCTTCGACGCCGCGGTGAACGGCGCGCTCGCCGAGTTCGTCAACGACCCGCCGGAGGTGCTGCTTTCCCGCTGGCGCACGGAGCGGGACACCGGCATCAAGGCGCTGGCCGCGGTCCCGGCCGACGCGCTCGTGCCGTGGCTGGTCAACCCGCTGCCGCCGTTCGTGCTGGCCTGCGCCGGGATGATGGAGCTGTTCGCGCACGGCCAGGACATCGCGGACGCGCTCGACCTCCAGCCGGCGCGCACCGACCGGATCGTCTTCCTCGCCGGTTTCATCGCGCGGACCTGGAACTTCGGCTACCAGGCGCGGAACCTGCCCACCCCGGACGCCGAGTTCCGGTTCGAGCTGACCACGCCGTCGGGCAAGCCGTGGGCCACCGGGCCGGAGGACGCCACGCAGCGGATCGCCGGGCCGGTCCTGGATCTCTGCCTGCTCGCCACGCGCCGTCGTCACCGTGACGACCTCGCGCTCACCGCGACCGGCGACGTCGCCGAGCAGTGGCTCGACATCGCGCAGGCGTACCGCGGCCCGGCGGGCGAAGGCCGCCGCCCCGGTCAGTTCCGCCGCTGACCTCCTCTCCGCAAGGGGTCAGCGAGGGGCGCGGCGCCGTGCGGGCGGCCGTGCCCGCGGGCGGGTGCGGGCCTGCGGGACGTACGGCTGGGGCGCGGGCAGCCGCAGCAGCGTGCCGAATTTGCCCGGCCCGTGGTTGCGCAGGGCCGCGACGGCCTGCGGCTCGTTGCGGGCGCAGTTGGCGAGGATGCCGAACACGAGCATCGTGACCAGCAGCGACGATCCGCCGTAGGACACCAGCGGCAGCGTGACGCCGGTGACGGGCAGCAGGTTGACGACGTAGCCGATGTTGATCGCGGCCTGCGAAACGACGAACAGCGTCAGGGTGCCGGCGACGATGCGGATCCACGGGTCGATGTTGCGGGTCGCGATCCGGATCCCGACGATCGTGACGCCGACGTACAGGCTGATCACGACCGCGCAGCCGAGGAAGCCGAGCTCCTCGCCGACGAGCGCGAAGATGAAGTCGTTCTGCACACCCGGCAGGTAGCCCCAGTTGGACATGCCCTGGCCGAGGCCCTTGCCGAAGAAGCCGCCGTCCGCCAGCGCGTACAGCGCCTGCTGTGCCTGGTAGCCCTCGTCACTCGTGTCCGGGCTGGAGGAGAGGAAGGACAGCACCCGCGCGAGGCGGTACTTCGCGACGACGGCGAGGACGCCCGCACCGGCGGCCGCGCCGAGCAGCAGCATCGCGAACAACCGCTTGGGCATCCCGGCGAACCACAGCAGCCCGAGCAGGACGACGCCGAGCGTGATCGTGCCGCTCAGGTTCGGCTGCGCCATCACGAGCGCGAACATCAGCAGCGCCGCGGGGACGACCGGGACCATGAGGTGCCGCCACTGGTGCAGCAGGTTGTACTTCGCGACGAGGACGTGCGCGCCCCACAGCGCCAGCGCGAGCTTCGCCACTTCCACCGGCTGGAACGACTGCCCGGCGATGACGAACCACCGCTGCGCCCCGCCGCCGCTGGACCCGAGCGGCGTCAGCACCAGCAGCAACGCCCCGATCGACACGATCATCGACGCGGGCGCGAGCTTCCGGATCTTCGCCAGCGGTGTGCGCAGCCCGAGCCAGAACACGAGGGCGCCGATGCCGAGGTAGACCAGGTGTTTCTGGAACTGCGCGTACTGCCCGGTGCCGGTCGCCGGGTCGTACGAGGACACCGAGGACGCGCTGAGCACCATCACCACGCCGATCACCGCGAGAATCCCGCACAACCCGAGTACCAGGTGGAACGACGCGAGCGGGCGCGACAACCAGCCGGTCAAGGCGTCTCGTACCGCGATCACGCCCGTTTTGCCGCGTTTCCGTGCGCCCGCCTGGCCGGCCGTCATGCTCTGGCGCCTCGACGGCGGTACGGGTCGGCGGTGGGCATGGGTCCTCCTCGGCTCATTGCTTCAATACTTGCACAACTATTTGACCATGTGGCCGGGACACGCTTCGCCCTCCTGCCAGGGGAACACGCCGGACCCGTGCCCGTCCGGAGGACACGCGTGATCAGACGCAGATCACGCGTGATCAGACGGAGATCTCGCGTGATCAGACGGCGAGGCGGGCGGTGAGGCCGCCGTCGACGAGCAGCGTCGTGCCGGTGATCGCGCTCGCGTCGGCGGAGGCGAGGAACGCGATCGCGGTGGCGACCTCGCGAGGTTCGATCACTCGCCCGATCAGGTGCTGGTTTCCCCAATCCGCGAACGCCTTCTCGGTGTCGCCGCCCGCGAACTGCCGCGCGCTGTCCTCCAGCATCGCCGTCCGGACCGAACCGGGGGCGACGCAGTTGACCCGGATGTGGTCCGGACCGTGGTCGATCGCGAGGGTCTTGGTCAGTGCCACCAGCGCCGCCTTGCTCGCGGTGTAGCTCGCGACCAGCGGCTGGCTCGCGAAGGCCTGTGCCGAGGACACCGAGACGATGGCTCCGCCGCCGCGCTCCCGCATCACCGGCACGCAGTGTTTCGCCAGGAGGTAAAGGCCCTTGACGTTGGTCTCGAGCACCGCGTCCCAGTCGGACTCCGGCGTGTCGACGACCGTGCCGTACTTGACGATTCCGGCACTTTGGACCAGTACGTCGATACCGCCCAAGGAGTCCGAAATGGACTTGACGGCCGTGGCGACTGACGCCGCGTCGCGGATGTCGCACGGCGTCGAGGCCGCCTTCCCGCCCGCGGCGGTGATCTCGGCGGCCACTGCGCTCGCAGCGGTGGCATCGATGTCAGCGACACCCACCGCCGCGCCACGCTCGGCCAGCAGGTGCGCGGTCGCCGCACCGATCCCGCTACCGCCGCCGGAGACCAGCGCGGCCCTGCCGTCGAATCCCATCGGACTCCTCCTCGAACGTGATCACCGGCCGCGGAAAACCGCCGCGCGCTTTTCCAGGAACGCGGCGACTCCCTCCCGCGCGTCGTCCGTTGTGGACAGCCAGGACAACACCTGCTGCTCGCGGGTGAGCGCGGCGGCGAGCCCGGTCTCGACGCCGTCGTCGACCAGCCGTTTGCCCTCCTGGACCGCGATTGGTGCCTGTGCGGCGATGGTCGCGGCCAGTTCGCCCGCGCGGGCCAGGAGATCGTCCGGCTCGGTCAGCGCGGTGAGCAGCCCGAGCCGTTGCGCCTCGTCGGGCTTGAGCCGCCGCCCGGTCAGCACCAGCTCCTTCGTGAGCCGAACGCCGATCTGCCGCGCCAGCCGCACGGTACCGCCCCCGCCGGGGAGCAGGCCGAGTGAGATCTCCGGCAGCCCGAACCGCGCGGCCGTGGAGGCCACGAGGAAATCGCAGCACAGCGCGATTTCGAAGCCGCCACCCAGCGCGTACCCGTTGACCGCCGCGATCGTCGGCTGGGGCAACTGGGCCAGCTGGTCGAAAACGCCGCGCGAAAGCTTCTGGTAGTCGTCGAACGCGGTCCGGGTGACCCCGGAGTACTCGTTGATGTCCGCTCCCGCGATGAACCCGCGCCCGGTGCCGGTCAGCACCAGCACGCGAACGTCCTCATCGGACCGCAGCGCGGTCAGGTAACCGCCCAGTGCCTCGACCATCGACCGGGACAAGGCGCCCAGCGCGCCTTCCCGGTCGATCCGCAACGTCGCGACGGCGCCCGTCCTGGTCTCCACGAGGTGCTGGTGTATCCGCCTTTCCCCGTTCATGCGAACGCCTCGCTCCGCGAGACAGTGTTCGATCCCTTTTGGCGCATGATATCCATGATTCGCTCGCAAGCTTCGCTCATGCGATGACTCCGTCCGCACGCAGCCGCGCGAGGTCGTCCGCGGAAAGCACTTCGCCGAGCACGTCGTCGGTGTGCTCGCCCACCGCGGGCGGCGCGTACCGCAGTGCCCACGGGGTTTCGGACATCCGGATCGGACAGCCGATCAGCTCGACCTCACGGCCGGAAGCGAGCCGGGTGCGGACGAGAAGATCCGAATCGTCGGCGCGCAGCTCGTCCACGGCCTCCTTGGTGCCGCGGACCCTGGCGCACCACACACCCGCGGGCAGCAACGTGTCCAGCCAGTCCTGTGTGGACCTTCGTGCGGTGCGTTCCTCGATGCGGTGCTTCACCTCGTCGCGGTTCTTCCACGCGTCGAGCCCGGCGATCTTCGGGACGTCGAACAGCGGGCCGACGACGTCCAGCGGGGCCATGGCGACCGCGAGCCAGCCGTCGGCGGTGCGATAGATCCCGAACGGGGCCTCCAGCCACGCCTGCCCGACGCCTGCGACCGACCGGCTGAACTCGGTGTCCTGATTGACCAGTGACGAGATCTCCTGACACTGCAACGAAATCGCGGTGGAGTAGAGGTCGACCTCGACCCGCTGGCCGACCCCGTGGCGCAGCCGCGCGACCAGTGCGGCGAGAATCCCGTTCGCCAGCGTCAGCGCGGTCGCGGCGTCCACGATCGCGGTCCCCGCCGGGGTCGGCGGGTCGCCCGCCCGGCCGCCGTTGGCCGCCAGGCCGGACATCGACTGGATCAGCAGATCCTGGCCGGGCCGGTTCTCCTTGGCGTAGCGCGTGTCCTGACCCCAGCCGGAACCCGAACAGTAGATGATGTCCGGTTTGACCCGCCGGAAATCCTCGTAGCCGAGACCGCGTTGGGCGAGCACGCCGGGCCGGAAGTTCTCCACCACGACGTCGCAGGTGGCGCCGATCTCCAGCAGCGCGTCCCGCACCTCGGCCGACCGCAGATCGGCGGCGACCGAGCGTTTGTTGCGGTTCATCGCGAGGAACGCGGCCGAGTCGCCGTCGACGAGGTCGCCCTGCATCCGCAGCCCGCGTTCCCATTCGCCGTCGATCCGCTCGACCTTGATCACGTCGGCGCCGAGGTCGGCCAGTACCTGGGTCCCGTACGGGCCGAGCATCATCTGCGTGAAATCGAGGACGCGAACGCCGTCCAACGCCTGTGGCACAGAACTTCCTCCTTCTACTGGAACCAGGATCGCAGCACCTGCTTGGCGACCTTGCCGGTGCTGTTGACGGGCAGCCGGTCGGCGAACACGATCCGCCGGGGCTTCTTGTACCCGGCCAGCCGATCCGCGCAGGCTCTTCGAATATCCACTGCGGACAGTTCGCGACCGTCCTTGGCGACGATCACCGCGGCAACGGTCTCACCCCACTGCGCGTCCGGAACTCCGAGCACGGCTACCGCGGCGACACCGTCGAGTGCCGCGATCACGTTCTCCACTTCGGCGGGATAGACGTTGAACCCGCCGGTGACGATCAGCTCGCTGCGGCGCCCGGTCAGGTGCAGGTAGCCGTCCTCGTCGACGAAGCCGAGATCGCCGGTGGCGAACCAGCCGCCCGCCGGGATCTCCACGCCGTTCCAGTACCCCGGCATGATCTGTGGCCCGCGAACCCGGATCTCGCCGATCCCGCCGTTCGGGACGCGTTCGCCCTGATCGTCCACAACGGACAACTCGACCGACGACACCGGTCGCCCCACCGAGGCGAGCCGGAGTGGATCGGGGCCGGCATGGTCCACTTCGGACAGTACGGTGAGCGGCGCGAGCGCTTCACTGAGCCCATAGAACTGGTACAGGACATCGCCGAACACCGCGCGCGCCCGGACCTGCGCGGGAATATGGATCGGCGCCCCGCCGTAGACCACCGCCTTCAGTGGCAACGCATCCTGCTCCGCGACGGCTACCAGGCGGTCCAGCATGGTCGGCACGAGCGGTATCGCGGTCACCCCATGTCGCCGGGCCGTGGCCAGTGCGGTTTCCGGGTCGAAACGCGGCAACGGCAACGCGGCCGCACCAGCCAGGGTGTACGCACTTCCCACCGAGCCACCGAAATGGCTGATCGGCGCCACGTGCAGCACGACGTCGCCGGGCCCGATCGGGGGCAGCGCGGTCCACATCGCCTCCAGCATCGCGACCCACGCCGCGCTCGTCACCCGGGCGCCCTTCGGCTTGCCCGTGCTCCCGGACGTGTACATCAGCGCGACGAGGTCGCCGGGCGAATGCGGTGGCTCGGGACCGGCACCGCCGCGGAGGAGCTGTTCCGGTGTGCACACGGAAAGTTCGTCCAGCCGCGTGGCGAGATCGGCCGCGCAGACGACGACGGCAGCCGCGCAGTCCGCGGCGATTCCGGCGATCTCCTCAGGATGCAGCCGGGTGCTGACCGCGACCCGCACGAACCCGCCGAGCCACACTCCGTGTTCGACCGCGAGGACCTCCGGCCGGTTGTCCAGCGCGATCACGACCCGATCCCCGGGCCGTAGTCCGAGTTCGGCCAGGGTGTACGCCACGGAACGTGCCTGGGCACCGAGTTCGGCGAACGTGATCGTGCCATGCTCGCCCAGTACGGCGGGGTGCTCGGCGAAACGCCGGTGCGCGGCGGAAACCAGCTCGGGCAACGTTGTCATAGGCCCGCGCTCGCGTAGGTCATCAGGCAGACGTCGTTGAACCGGCGGACGATTTCGACGGCACTGGCGCCTTGCCGTGCCAGCCGGTGGATCTCCAGCCCTGCGCGATGATGGACCGACGGATAGGCCGGATCACGTGGCCGGACGAACGCGTTGTCCAAGGTGGACAGCGTGCGAGAAAAGAAGTTCCCGCAACTCGCGTCGATCGCGGGGTCCGTCCACGCCGCGCGGTGACCGGGCTGGCCGCCGGACTCCACGTACTCCCCGGTCTGGCAACCCGGGCTGACGACGTACTCGAGAAACCGTGCCGCCGCTTCGGGTTCGGCACATCGCGAGGAGATGGTCAATCCGACCCCGCCGAGCAATGACCCCGCCGGTGCGCCGTCGAGGGAGGGAATATCCGCGTAGCGCAGGGGATGCCCGGCACTGTCCACTCGGGAATAGTTCACGTAGCCGAAGATCATCGGCGCGTAGACGACGCTGTCCCCGCTGCGCAGGGCTTCCAGCGTTTGGATGGGATCGCTGGTCCACGACACCGGGTCGGCCAGGTCCAGTAGGTGCTGCAACCGGATGGCCGCGGGCACGGCGACGTCGGGACGTAAACCGTAACGGCCGAGCCAGCCTTCGTGCGTGCCCGCTTGCTGCGCGCACAGGGTGAGGAGGCTGCCGAGCAGATGCGTCGGATTCGCCGGGATGACGGCTTTCCGGTGGCGGGGAAGGGACTTGAGCAGCTCGAAAACGCCGTCCCAGGTACGCGGCGGCATGCTCCAGCCGAGCTGGCCGAGCACGTCCGGCCGATACGCCGTCGTCTGCGCCGCCGCGTCCATCGCCACCGCCCATTGGCTGCCGGCCCAGGTGTAGCTAGCGTAGCTCGGCCCGGCGCTCCCCGCCCGTTGCGCGGCCAGCGACCCCGCGGACATGACCTTTTCGAGCGGGAGCAGCGCCTCCGTCGTCTGCGCCTGGCCGACGTAGGGGTGGTCCATCGCGATCAGATCGTACCGGTCCGCCAGCTCGGTGATCGGCATGTCCTCGAAGTCCTGGAGCGAGCGGGAGTCCCAGACGACCGACACCCTCGGATTCGCTTCCGTGTACACAGTGGACACCGCACGCAAGCAGCCGATCCCACGTTGATGGCCCCACGCCATCCCCCGCAGCACGATCATGAGGCCACCGCCGGTGCGCCGCCGGAGATCTCTTCGAGCGAACGCCGCTTCGTTTCCGGCACCAGCCGCACGCAGAAAAGCGTCGCCGCCGCGCAGGCGACCGCGAAGATCCAGAACGTCGCGGTGGCGCCCGCGGCGGCGATCAGCAGCGGGAAAGTCAGCGCCACCACGAAGTTCGCGAGCCAGTGTGCCATCGTGGCCATGCCGACCGCGGCACCGCGGACCTTCGGCGGGTAGATCTCGGAAATCAGCACCCACAGGATCGCCCCGACGCCGAAGGCGAAGAATCCGATGTAGACAGCCATACAGGCCAGCGCGAACCACGCCACGGCACCACCCTGCGCGGGCAGCAGGTACACCAGGCCGAGCAGCAGCATGCCCGCGCCCATCCCGGTGAACGCGGTGATCACCATGGGCCGCCTGCCCACGCGGTCGACGAGCGTCATCGCGACGACGGTCATCAGCACGTTGATCACCCCGACACCGACCTGCGCGAGGATCGAGCCCGACGCGCCGAATCCGGAGTCCGCCAGCACGGACGGCGCGAAGTAGATGATCGTGTTGACCCCGGCGATCTGCGAGAACACCGCCAGGCCCATGCCGACGACGAGCATCGGCCGCACCGAGCGGTCCCGTAGTACGCCGCGGGCCGCGACCGACGTCCGGTCCCGCTCGTCGGCGGCGCGGATTTCGGCCAGTTCGGATTCGACGTCTTCCTTGCCGTGGATCGAGCGCAGCACCGTCCTGGCCTGGCCGGGCAGCTGCCGCCGGACCAGGTTGCGGGGCGTTTCCGGCAGGAACCACATGCCCGCGCCGAGCAGCGCGGCGGGGACGACGGCCAGGCCGAGCATCCAGCGCCAGCCCTCGATCGGCGCGAACGCGAACCCGACGGCGTAGGAGACGACGATGCCGATGGTGACCATCAGCTGGTTGCAGTTGACCAGCGCGCCGCGCCGGTCGGCGGGCACCATCTCGGCGATGTACAGCGGGACGACCGCCGAGGCCGGGCCGATTGCCAGGCCGAGGACGAACCGGCCGAGCACCAGCAGGGTCTCGTCCGGGGCGAGTCCCGCCAGCAGCGCGCCCGCCGCGAACACGGCCGCGGTGCCGAGCAGCACCGCGCGCCTGCCGTACCGGTCGGCCAGCCTGCCCGACACGAGCGAGCCGATCGTGGCCCCGACCAGCAGCGAGCTGACGACCACGCCCTCCATGAGCGCGGACAGGTGGAACTCGGTCCGGATGAACAGCAGGCCACCGGAGATGATCCCGGTGTCGTAGCCGAAAAGCAGTCCGCCGAGCGCCGCGACGACCGCGACGGAGCGGACGAAGCGTGTGTTCGCGCTGGGCGAGGGCACCGCGGACTCCATCGTCCGATCTCCTCACTGTGGCGGGGACCCGTGGGTAAGTAAATCGATTTACCGCGAGGTAAGCTTGCGTCCGTGCCCGAGAACTGTCAACCGTCGAGCTCGTCACGGCCGCATAACGGCCGCGCCAAGATGAGCGACGTCGCGCGTGCCGCCGGCGTCAGTGCGGCCGTGGTGTCCCGGCTCCTGCGCGGCGACGAGACGCTGCGGATCCGGGAGGACACCCGGCAGCGGGTACTCGCTGTCGCCGAGGAGCTGAACTACACGCCCAACGAGGTCGCGCGGGCGTTGCGGAAGGCCGAGGTCGGCATCATCGGGATGGCGGTGCACGACACCAGCAACCCGGTGTACAGCGAAATCCTCGACGGCGCGCAGGCCGAGGCCAGCGCGAACGGCTTTGCCCTGCTGCTCGCCGACGCGGACGAACTCGCGCGGGGCGACAAGGCCTTCGAGCGGATCGTGCGGGGCAACCGGATCGACGGCCTGTTGCTGCAACGCGGCAGTACCACCGCCGACGACACGGTCGCCAACATCGCTTCGGCGCGGCTGCCGCTGGTGCTCGTCAACGACCGCACGCGGGACGACGTGGGCAGTGTCGCACTCGACGACGAAGCGGCCGCGCACGTCGCCACCCGGCACCTGCTCGACCTGGGGCACGCCGCGATCGGGCATCTCAAGCTGGGCGCGCCCAAGGCCCGTTCCGAGGCGCGGGTCCGCGGCTGGCGGAACGCGCTGCGTGCGGCGGGTGTCCAAGATGGACCGTCGCTCGCCGGTGGCCACACGACCGACGCGGGCGGGGTGGCGCTGGCGAAACTGCTCGCCGCGAGCCCGGACGTCACGGCGATCGTGGTCAGCAACGTTCTTTCGGCGGTCGGCGCGATGACCGCCGCTCGCGCGGCCGGGCTCGAAGTCCCCCGCGATCTGTCGATCGTCGCGCTGCACGACGTCTTCTTCGCCGAGCACCTCTCGCCGCCGCTGACCGTGGTGCGGCTTCCGTTGCGGGAACTGGGACGACGCTCGGTCGCGGCGATTCTGCGTCAGCTCGACGGCGCCCCGCCGCGACACGAGGTCATCCGCGAACCCGCCCCGGAACTGGTCATCCGAGGCTCCACGGCCCCGCCCCGCTGAGACGCTCCGGCGCACTCGCGTGCTTGGGGCGCGATCTCGCGTGATTGAACGGAGATCTCACGTGATTGGGGGCGTCACTCGCTCGGGCGGAGGGTTTGGACGATGGGGGTGAGGTAGAGGTCGGCTAGGCGGCGGCGTCCGGCCGGGGAGTCGAGGGGCAGCACGGTGTCCGGGGTGATGACCAGGGAGATGACCGTGCGCGCGATGAGTTCGGCGGCGCACTCGATGTCCTCGTCCGGCAGGACGAGCCGCCCGGCGCCGACCTCGTCGCGGATGTGCCCGGCGATCCACGCCCGCGCGGCGGCGATCAGGGTGCCCGCCTGCGTGGTCAGGTGCGGCAGGATCAGTTCGGGTTCGGTGCGCAGCAGCCGGTTGAGCAGCCGGTGCCCGCGCAGGAAGTCCAGGCAGAAGATCAGGCCCTCGATGAGCTTGGCCTCCGGCGTCGGCTCGGCGGCGATGACCGCGTCGACCTTGGTGAGAAAGCGCCGCAGCTCACGCATGAGCAGCGCGTTGAGCAGCTGGTCCTTCTTGGGGAAGTACCGGTAGATCGTCACGCGGGAGACCCGGACCCGGCGGGCGACGTCGTCGATGGTGAAGCGTCGCAGCCCGAAGTCCTCGGCCTGTTGCAGGGCCGCGCCCATGATGCGTTCGGTCGTCTCGTCGTCCGGCAGCTCGCTGTCGAGTGCCCGCTTCAGCAGGTTGTCGTCGTCGAGGGTGTCACCGCGCATGACAAAACCTTATCCTGCCGACCTGACGGACTTTACAACTTGACTTTCATTGTTACATGCGTTCTGATGCTAAGCCATAAGGCCCGGCTCCGCCGTCACGATCGGGAGGCCTGATGGATGCGACGAAGCAGCCAAGCGAGCGGGAAGTCACAGCACGACGTTTGCTGCTCGGTTCGGTCAAACGCTCGTACGACCCCGATGTCGACATCGACTGGGACGCGCCGCTGGTCGAGGGCAAGTTCTTCACGCCGCCGAGCATGGTGACCCTGTACGGGACGCGGCTGTGGGACGAGCTGAGCGAACAGCAGCGGATCGAGATCTCGCGCCAGGAGATGATCAACACCGTCAGCGTGGGCATCTGGTTCGAGAACATCCTCAACCAGATGCTGCTGCGGATGACCTACGAACAGAACCCGACGCGCTCCCACGTGCACTACGCGTGGACGGAGCTGGGCGACGAATGCCGGCACATGACGATGTTCGGCAGGCTCATCGACAAGGCGGGCGGCCGCGTGTACCGGCAGGGGTTCGTGCTGCACAACCTCGGCCGGGTGCTGCCGTTCATCCTCACCGGGCCGTCCGTGTGGGTGGCGGCGCTGGTGGGTGAGGAGATCTTCGACGCGCTGCAGCGGATCACCATGAACGACGACGACCTGCAGCCGCTCGTGCGGCAGGTCATGCGCATCCACGTCACCGAGGAAGCGCGCCACATCCGCTTCGCCCGCGAGGACCTGGCGCGCCGGATGTCGCGGGCCCGCTGGCCGGAACGGGCGTTCGCGCGGCTCGTCGCGGGGATCGGCGCCCTGCTCCTCAAGGCGGTGCTCACCCGGCCGGAGGTGTTCCGCCGCGCCGGTCTCGACGCGGCGACGGCCCGCCGGGCGCGTCGCGAGGCCAGGAAGAATCCACATCGGGCGCGGATCTACGCGACCGGATTCGAGAAGCTGCGGGCGTTCCTGCACGAGCAGGACATCATCGCCGGGCCGAGCAGGCTGCTGTGGCGGATGTCGGGCCTGCACCCGGACGGCAAGGCGGCGTGATGACGACACCGGACCACGAAGTCGTCATCGTCGGCGCGGGTTTCGTCGGCCTGTGTGCCGCGATCCGCCTCAAGGACGCGGGCATCACCGACTTCGTCATCCTGGAACGCGCCGACGACATCGGCGGTACCTGGCGGGACAATTCCTATCCCGGTGTCGCGGTCGACATTCCTTCGGTGACGTACCAGTTCTCCTTCGCCCAGACCGGGAGCTGGAAGCGTGTGTTCGCGCGGGGCGCCGAGGTGAAGTCCTATGTGGACCACATCGCGGACTCCCGTGGCCTGCGTTCCCATGTGCGGCTGGGCAAGGACGTCGTCGACGCCGAGTTCGACGGGAAGAACCACCACTGGGTCGTGACCACTTCGGACGGTGCGGTGCTGACCGCGCGGTTCCTGATCTCGGCGCACGGCGTGTTCGGCAAAGCGCAGATCCCGGACATCGAAGGCATCGACACCTTCGCGGGCAAGACCATTCACACCCTGCACTGGGACCATGACCACGACCTCACCGGGGAACGTGTCGCGGTCATCGGCACCGGCGCGTCCTCGGTGCAGCTGGTGCCCGCCATCGCCGATCGGGTCGCCCAGCTCGACGTCTACCAGCGCACGCCGATCTGGGTGGCGCCCAAACCGGAGTTCCGGCTGTCGCCGCGGGCCCGGTGGGTGCTGGAACACGTGCCGCCGGTGCGGTGGGCGGCCCGTGCGGCCGTCAGCAGCGGGATCGAGCTGGCGATGCTGTTCGGTGTCACCAATCACGCCCGGCTGCCGTTCCTGGTGAAGCTCATCCGCAAGCAGTCCGAGCAGCATCTGCGGCGTCAGGTCAAGGATCCGGAAACCCGGGCGAAACTGTTGCCGGGCTACGAATTCGGCTGCAAGCGCCCGGCGATCTCCAACGACTACTGGCGTACCTTCAACCGCGACGACGTCGAGCTGGTCACCACGCCCATCCGCCGCATCCTGCCCGGCGGCATCGAGACCGAGGGCGGCCGCGTCCGTCCTATCGACACACTCGTGCTCGCCACCGGGTTCAAGTTCTTCGAGTACGACAGCGTTCCCGGTTACGCGCTGCGGGGCGAGGGCGGGACGGACCTGCGCGACTGGTGGCTCGAGAACCGGTTCCAGGCCTACGAGGGCATCACGGTGCCGAGTTTCCCGAACCTGTTCCTGATCCCCGGCCCGCATTTCGCGACGAGCTGGTCGTGGCTCGTGATGGCCGAGACGCAGACCCGGCACGCCGAGCGCGTCATCAGCCACGCTCGGGGCCGGGGTGCCACCTACGCGGCCGTGCGGCAGGACGCGCACGACCGGTTCCTCGCCGAAGTGCGGCGTCAGCACCGGAAAGGGCTGTTCCTGGACCCGTCCTGCGCGGGTTCGAACAGTTACTACCTCGACCGCAACGGGGAACCGTCGATCGTCCGTCCACAATCGAGTCTCACCGCACGCTGGCGGGCCGGCCACTTCCCGCTGTCGCACTACGAACTCCGCACGGCACCCGGACCCCGGGTGGTTCCGGATCCGGCCCCGCGCGTCCGGTCCGCGAGCTGAGTTCTACTTGGATTCGATACGGCCCAAGGGATTCTCGCTCTCCAGCAAGGCCGGCCAGCCGGCGTCCTCGATGCCGAGCGCGTGGCGAAGATAGGCCCAGGTGGCACGCTGGATCAGGGCGACCCGTCCGGGGTGCTCGTCCGTCGTTTCCTTGACCTCGTAGCCGGGGATGCCGCCCAGCGAATGTTCGGCCCCGAACAGTGTGAGCAGGCTCTTGGCTCCGGGGCTCAGGAAGTAGGGGTCGGCCATCCAGTCCGGCCCCCGCGTGGTCAGCGGGGAGTCGTCCCGATCGCCCGCGACCACGAGGGCGGGCGTGGTCATGTCCGTGAAACTCGGGTTCATGAACGGGAAGTGCTCGGCCGCGAACGGCGACAGGTCGGCCCCGCCGGTACCGGCCGTGGCCAGCAGCACACCCGCCTTGATCCGCGGGTCGGACAGATCCTCGCCCTCCCCGGTCTCCGGATCGAGGACGCGCAGGCCCAGCAGATTGCCCGTCGTCTGCCCGCCGAAGGAGTGCCCGGCCGCGGCGATGCGGTTTCGATCGAGGCGGCCGCCGAGTCCGGGAACGGAAGTCTCCAGGAAATCCAGCTGGTCGAGTACGCGCTTCACATCCTCGACCCGGAATCGCCAGATCCGTGGCGTGCGGGGATCTCCGGGCGCGAGGTTCAGTGTTCTCGAGTCGAGATGGGTGGGTTGGATCACCACGAAACCGTGCGCGGCCCAGAAGTCGGCCAAGGGGCCGTAGCCGTCCAGCGACGAGCCGAATCCGTGCGAGAAGACGATGATCGGCAAGGCATCGCCGGTCGCGGGTGCGGACACCCGTACTCGCAGGTCCTCGCCGCGGCCCGGGGCAGGGAGCACCACCGGCTTCACCGAGACGACGGGAGCGGAGACGCCGAGATCGACGTCCGTGATCACCGTGCCGGATGCGGTCATGAAGCGAACTTCCTTCCAAGCGAGTCCCTGATCTGCCATGATGAGCAAGCGGGACGCTGTCCCGTTTGACGATACGGGACAGTGTTCCGTTTAGCAACGTCGGGAGCGGAGGCAGGGTGCGGTGAACGAGGGCGAACGTGTGGCCCGGCCCAAGCGGGCCGACGCGCGACGCAACGAGAAGACCCTGCTCGACGCGGCCGCCGCGGTCTTCGTCAGGTCGGGCGTGGAGGCGCCGATCCGGGACATCGCGGCCGAGGCCGGAGTCGGGACGGCCACGATCTACCGGCACTTCCCGACGCGAGCGGATCTGATCGTCGCCGTCTACCGGCACCAGGTCGAGTTCCTCGCCGAGGAGGGCCCCACCCTGCTGGAAACCAGCGAGACCCCGTACGCCGCGCTGGCGCGGTGGATCGACCTCTTCGTCGATTTCGTGGTCACCAAACAGGGGCTCGCGGCCGTGCTGCAGTCCGACGACCCCTGCTTCGACCCGTTGCACTCCTACTTCCTCGACCGTCTCGTGCCGGTGTGCAGCCGGTTGCTCGACGCCGCGGCGGCCGAGGGAGAGATTCGCTCCGGCCAAGACGCGTACGAACTCATGCGCGGCGTCGGTGGCCTTTGCGCGGGTGCCGGCGGCAATTCTCGCTATGACGCGCGGCGGCTGGTCGCGCTTCTCGTCGCGGGACTACGCCGAGTCGACGAGGGGGTCCGAAAGTGAACCTGGTCGAACAGCGGCTGGCATGGGTCGAAACGGGCGCGGAACGCGTACTGTCGCATGTGGACGTTTTGCCGGACGCGGAGTTCGCCACCGCGAGTACCTTGCCCGGCTGGACGGTCGCTCACCTCGTAGCCCACATCGGGTACAACGCCAAGGCGCTGTCGCGGCTGCTGCGCTGGGCCAGGACCGGTGTGGTGACACCGATGTACGCCGACGGCAAGATCCGTAACGCCGAGATCGACCACGGCGCTACCCTCGCCCCGGCGGAGCTGCGGGAACTGCTGCGCGACTACGACACCCGCCTGCGCGCCGTGCTGGCCGAGTTCCCCGGCGACGGCTGGGAAACGTTCGTGGTCACCGCGCAGGGAAAGGCCGTGCCGGTGGCGGAGGTGCCGTGGCTGCGGACGCGGGAGCTGTGGATCCACGGCGCCGATCTCGGCATCGGCGCCGGGTTCGACGACTTCCCGCCGGAGCTGCTCGACGCGCTGCTGACCGATCTCACGGCCGCCCGGCAAGGCAGGGGGCCCGGCCTGCTGCTGCGCCCGGTGGACAGGAGCAGGACCTGGCAGGTGGACGTCCCCGGTGCGCGACCGGCCACTGTGGACGGTTCGGCTGCCGATCTCTGCCGGTGGCTGACCGGCCGGGGTGCGGGGGCGCTGACCGATCCGCCCGACCTGGGAAGGTGGCTGTGACGAGCACCGCGTGTCCACAGAGGACGATTCAGTGGCCGAGAACCAGGAAGACCAGGTCGTCGACGAACTCGCACACGGCGGCCTCGGCCTCGGCGCTCGAATGCCGGGGCAGGGCCATCTGCGCGGCGCTCGGCGCTCCGACGGCGAGCAGCACGGCGGCGCGCGCGACCGGCAGGCGCACGGTCAGTCCCGCGTCCACGCATGACCGCAGCAGCACGGTGATGCGCTCGAGGGTGGGGTTGTTCTCGCGCGGCACTTCGTCCGTCGCGCGTTGTGCCTGCAGCAGCACCCGGTGCGCGCCCGGATTGCGGAGCAGGAACATCGCCAGTGCGTGCACCGACGCTCGTAGCCGATCCCGGGGATTGCCGCCCGCGGATTCGGCCGCGGCGTCCATGTGATCCCCGATGCGCCCGCGTTCGTAGCCGACCAGCGCGTCGACCAGCTCCGCCTTGCCGCTGAAATGCGCGTACGCGCTGGGCGCGGCGATGCCGAGACGCTTGGCCACGGCGCGCAGGGAAAGTCCGTCCGCCGCGCCGAGTTCGTTCAGCAGCACACTCGCCGTTTCGAGGATCTCGATGCGCAGCCGTTCGCCATGGCCCCGTTGATTGCGTTCCCGTTTGACGCGTTCACCCTCCATCTCGGGGTTCATTCTAGGAAAATAACACGCGCCCTATCGCCGGGGGACCCGAGTGAATCCCGCCGGGCGGGGTATTCGCGAGACGGTGTTACAGACGAGGGTCGACGGGCTCGGATTCCAGTGCCAGCACACCGAACACCGCCTCGTGCACGCGCCACAGGGGTTCCCCGCCGGCGACCCTGGCCAGCGACTCGAGCCCGAGGCTGTATTCCCGGAGCGCGAGGGACCGCTTGCGGTTGAGCTTGCGTTCCCGCAGCCGCGCGAGGTTCCCCGGTTCGCTGTAGTCGGGCCCGTAGATGATCCGCAGGTATTCACGGCCCCGGCATTTGATGCCCGGCTGCGCGAGCCCGCGCTTGCCGCGCACCAGCCCGGCGAGTGGCTTGACGACCATGCCCTCGCCGCCCGCGTCTTCCGAGGTCAGCTCCGTCCACCACTTCGTGCCTGCCGCCACCGATGCCGGATCGCCGACGTCGACCACCAGACGCCGGGTTGTGCGCAGGAGGCCGGGATCGGCCGCCACCAACCGGTCGATCCGCTCGAAATGCCAGGCGCGGTCGAGACCGGCGTAGGAGGCACCTTCGCCGGCCAGGATCGTGAACGGTGCGAGCGCGAGATCGGACAGTTCGCGGACCGGCCAGCAATAACGGCCGTAGGCCCTGGTGAACGCTTCGGCGTTGGCGAGCCGGGCACGCTGGCGCGCCACCAGCTCGTCGATGTCCTGGCCGCGGGACGCGGCTCGCTCCAGCAAGGAGATCGCGGCGGGCAGGACGGTCCTGGCGGCGGTGCCGACGGGGGCGTACTGCCGTCGCAGGAGGTCGCCCGCCTTGGCCGACCATGGCAGCAGCTCGGCGTCCAGCAGCAACCAGTCGGTCTCCAGTTCGTCCCACAGGCCCGCCGTGCCGACGGCGTCGCGAAGCCTGTCGAGCAGTTGGACACCGAGCTCCCGATCGTCACCCGTGAAGAACGGACGGCCGGTACGCGTGTGGATCACGCCCGCGGCGCCGTCGGTGGCGCCGAACCGTCGCCTGCCGGCTTCGGCATCGCGGCAGAGCAACACGACCGCGCGGGAGCCCATGTGCTTCTCCTCGCACATCACCTCGCGGACCTCGCCCCGGTAGGCGTCGAAGGCCTGCGCGGGGTGTTCGAGCAGATCGTCCACCGGGGACGTCGGGCACGGTGCCATGGTCGGCGGCAGATACAGCAGCCAATGCGGGTCGACGGCGAACCGGCTCATCACCTCGAGCGCGCCCGCGGCGTTCTCCTCCCGGATCTTGACACGGCCGAGGTGCCGGGTCTCGACGACCCGCGTGCCGAGGACGTCGTCGATGCGCAGCAGATCGGGCTGCCGCTCGGGTTCCGGCGCGCGCAGCGGCCGCACGGGTTCGTAGTGGACCGCTTCCGCGGGAACGGCCACGATTTCCTGTTCCGGCCAGCGCAACGCCGTCAGCGCGCCGCCGAACACACAGCCGGTGTCGAGGCAGAGGGTGTTGTTGTGCCACAGTGCTTCGGTGACCGGCGTGTGTCCATAAACGACAGACGCGGCGCCGCGGTATTCGTTCGCCCACGGGTGGCGCACCGGCAAGCCGTACTCGTCGGTCTCCCCGGTCGTTTCGCCGTAGAGGCAGAACGAGCGCACCCGGCCGGAGGCCCGGCCGTGGTATTCCTCCTTCAACCCCGCGTGTGCGACGACCAGTGCTCCGCCGTCGAGCCGGTAGTGGCTGACGAGCCCGTACATGAACTCCCGTGCCGCCGCACGGAACTCCGCCGGTTCGGCGGCGAGCTGGGCGAGCGATTCGGAAAGTCCGTGGGAGACGGTCATCTTGCGGCCGTCGAGGGCGCGGACCAGCTTGTGCTCGTGATTTCCGGTGACACACAGTGCGGTGCCCGCCGCGACCATGCCCATGACCAGTCGGAGTACGCCCGGTGTGTCGGGGCCCCGGTCGACCAGATCGCCCACGAACACGGCCGTCCGGCCTTCGGGATGCCGTGCGCCGGTGGGACGTCCGGCTTCGTCACGGGTGACGATGTACCCGAGCCGTGCGAGAAGTGTTTCGAGTTCCGACCGGCAGCCGTGGACGTCGCCGATGACGTCGAAGGGCCCGGTCAGCTCGCGCTTGTCGTTGTAGGCCTTCTCGTACTCGATTTCGGCGGCGACCACTTCCTCCACAGTGGACAGAACGTGGACCTTGCGGAAGCCTTCCTTGGTCAGCTGGCGCACCGAGCGGCGCAGTGCCTCGTGCTGCCGCCGGAGCACATGGCCGGGCAGGTCGCGGTGCTCGGCGTTCCGCCGCCGCGCCACCGATTCCGGCAGGTCGAACACGATCGCGACCGGCAGCACGTCCTGCGCGCGGGCCGCCGCGACGAGCTTCGCCCTGTCCTCGCGGTGCAGATGCGTGGCGTCGACGACGGTGAGCCGTCCGGCGCGCAGTCGCTTGCCCGCCACGTAGTAGAGCGCGTCGAAGGCGTCCGGTGTCGCGGACTGGTCGTTCTCGTCGTCGGCGACCAGGCCGCGGAACATGTCGGAGGAAAGGACCTGGGTCGGCGCGAAGTGGGTACGAGCGAAGGTGGACTTGCCCGATCCCGAGGCGCCGACGAGCGCTACCAGGCTCAGTTCGGGGATGGCGAGCTTTGTCATGACGTTCCTTCGTTCTTCGTGAACACGGCGAGCTGTGTCGGCGCGCCCCGTTCGGGGTCTTCCGGTCCGACCGGCAGCATCCGGTTTTCGTAGCCGTAGGTGGTGCTCACCTCGTCCGCCCAGGCGGCGAACTCGGCGCGAGTCCATTCGAACCGGTGATCCGGATGCCGTTTCGTGCCGGCGGGCAGGGATCCCCAGCGGGTGTTGTACTCGGCGTTCGGTGTCGTCATGACCACAGTGGACGGACGGGCGACCCCGAACACCGCGGCGGCGAGCGCGGGCAGGCGTGGCAGGTCGAGGTGTTCGACCACTTCGGACAGTACGATCGCGTCGTAGCCGATGAGCCGGTCGTCGGCGTAGGTGACCGATCCCTGGAACAGCTTGATCCGCGCTCGCTGGCGTTCCGGCAGGTTTTCCAGCCGGAGCCGGGCTTCGGCGGTGTTCAGCGCTCCCGCCGCGACGTCGACCCCGACGACCTCGGTGAACTCCCGTTGGGACAGCAGCGTGCGCAGGAGATTTCCTTCACCGCAGCCGAGATCGACGACACGGGCCGCGTGGGCGGTGCGAAGCTCGGCGAGGATCGCGGCGCGTCGTTGTTCGGCGAGGGAGGGCAGCCGTTCGTCCGCCGTGTCATGGGTGTTCGACACCTCGGGCGTCTCGTCCGCTTCGGCCGGGCGATCGTCCAATTCGGACAGTCGAGCGAGCGCCTCGGTGGCGAAGCGGCGCTGGTGGGCGAGATAGCGCGCGGTGATCAGCTCCCGCTCCGGGTGTGCGGCCAGCCATTCGCCTCCGGCGCGGATCAGCTTGTCCACCTCGTCGGCCGCGACCCAGTAGTGCTTGGCGTCGTCCAGCACCGGCAACAGCACGTACAGCTGGGTCAGCGCGTCGGCCAGCCGGAGCGTGCCGGTCAGGCGCAAATCCACATACCGGCTTTCGCCCCATTCGGGGAATGCCGGATCGAGGGCGATCGGCGTCGCGGACACCGTCCAGCCGAGCGGGCCGAAGAGCCGTCCGGCGAACTCCGGACCACCGCGGCAGGGCAGCACGGGAACGTGGAGTTCCAGCGGGATCCCCGTTTCCGCGAGTTCCGGCCGCGCCGCGCAGCGGCCCCTCATCGCCGAGCCGAACACCTTGCCCAGTGCGACCGCGAGCAGCGAAGACGCGGCGTACGGCCGGTCGTTGACGTACTGGCCCAGCGAGAAGCCCTCGCCCGGCGAACTGCGCGCCGAACGGACCAGTTCCACCGGGTCGACCTCGAGTACCAGCGCCGCGGTGCAACGCTCGTCCGAGACCTCCGGGTACACGACGTGGGCCACTCCGGCGGCCAGCTCGAACCGCTGCGTGCGATCGGGATGCTTGTGCAGCAAATGGCCGAGGTCGCTCGCCGGGTGGTGGGTGGTCGTGATGGTCAGCAGCACGCCGGTCAGTATTCCCGACAAGCGGTGGTGGTCACGAACGGTTATCGCGGCAAAGTGTCAGGGCAGCCGAACCGGGCGGCGAGGCCGGGATCGCCGAAGACCGTGATGCGGGCGAGGCCGGTCGGGCTGGTGGTGAGCACGGCCACGCCGTACACGTGGTGCGCTCCGTCTTCGCCGAGCCGATAGGCCACGGCGGCGGGCTGGCCGTTGGCGCTGACCGGGAGCATCCGCCAGTCGCCGGGCGCGCCGAGGGCGTACCGGGTGAGATAGGGCAGGCAGGTGGCGCGTCCGGAGAACCACGTGCGCGACGGGGTCACCTCGAGGACGGCGTCCTCGCGCAGGATTCGTTCCAGCGCGGTGGGGTCGGCGTTCTCGAAGGCGGAAATGTACTGCTCCAGCAACGCGCGGCTCTGCGGTTCGGTGGGTTCGGTGACCTGGTCGGCGGCAGGCGCGACCTCGTCCATCCGGGCGCGTGCGCGCTGGAGCGTGCTCTTGACCGCCGCCGTGCTCGTGCCGAGCAACTCGGCGACGTCCGCGGCGGGCCAGGCGAGGACGTCGCGCAGGATCAGCACTACACGCTGGCGAGCGGGAAGATGCTGCAGGCTGGCGACGAGCGCGAGCCGCAGAGTGTCGCGCTCCGCGACGACGGTGGCGGGGTCGGCCGGGATCGGCTGCAACCAGACGATGCCGGGAGCGAGTTCCGGCTCCGTGTCCGGGTCGGTCGCGGGGGCGCCGAGGCCGGAGGGAAGGGGACGGCGGCCGCGGTGCTCCAGTGCGGTGAGGCAGGCGTTGGTCGCGATGCGGTACAGCCAGGTGCGGATCGACGAGCGGCCTTCGAAGCGGTCGTAGGCGCGCCAGGCGCGGAGGTAGGTCTCCTGGACGAGATCCTCGGCCTCGTCCAGTGTGCCGAGGACGCGGTAGCAGTGCGCCAGCAGCTCGCGCCGGAACTGCTCGGTGTGCCGGGCGAAATCCTCGTGGTCCGGCGCGGTTTCGACGCGCTGTGCCATCGCGACTCCCTGGTTCGTGTGCCTGCTCTCCCTGTATAGACCGGGTTGGCGGAGTGAAGGAATCGCTTTGTCCGGAAGTGGGCTCCGACCTGGGGTTTTCGAAGGTGTCCACAGGGGGTTCGGCGGTGTGGACAACCGGTGGGGTTTTCGATCGTGGACGGGGTTCTGTCGTGCCTCGGCGGTAGGATGGTTGCGGGGTCGTCCCCCAGGGAGGGTGGGGGATACCCAGGTGGTGGCAGGGAAGGTTGCCGCTCCCGCGTCCCGAACGCGTCGTTGAGGACGGTGAGTGTCCCGAACGGAGCGTTCGCGTCGCGCGTTGCCGCCGCGTGCGGCCCCGTGACGCAACAATCCACAAAGGACATAGCGGGAAGCGGAGTTCAGGAGCGTGGGATCCAGGACGGCGGAGCGCCGTCCAGATTCGTGGCCTTCTCGACGAAACACAGGTTGTGGTAGAAGTGCAGCCCACCGATCGTGGCGTCCGTCGCGCGCGGCCGCCGTCCGTCGATGTCCTCGTGGTTCAGCCCGTCCACGAGCTGTTTGAGGAAACCGACGCTCGTCACCGGGTCGTCGAACACGTCGGCCCGGCCGCCGAAGTTCGGCCAGTACGAGGTCTGCAGATCTTCCAGTACGTAGAGGCCGCCGTCGCGCAGTACGGGGAAGAGCGCCTCGAAGGAGGCCAGCAGATGCGCGCTCACGTGGCTGCCGTCGTCGATGACGATGTCCGGCGGCCCGGTCTCCGCGACGACGTCCGAGAGGTCGGCGGGTGATGACTGGTCGCCGGCGAGCACGGTGAGGCGTTGTTCGGACAGGGCGGACTTGTCGGTGATGTCCAGCCCGAAGACCGACGCCCGCGGGAAGTATCGTTTCCACACGTGCAAAGAAGCACCGCCCTGGCCGGGGTCCGCGTAGCCGCCGACACCGATCTCGAGGATCGTCAGCGGGCGATCCCGGATCGCGTCGAAATGGCGTTCGTAATGCCGGGGATACTGGTGGATGCCCCATTTGTCGGAGCCATAGCGCACGCACAGCTCGGACAGCCCCGTCGCGTACGGCCGGTCGATGGCGTCGAGCAGGCGGCGCACCACGGCGAACGTTGGCGGCGGGTCGGCGATGAACTCCCGCGAGTCCAGGTCCCGCCAGCGCAGGACCCGGGTCGCTGCCGGACGCGGACCGCGTGGCCCGAACAACCCTTGCACGACCTCGGCCAGCGACTGTTCGACGACGGCGTCCGGCGCCGCCCCCGATGGCTCGCCGGGCAGGTGCACCGAGACGGCGTCCCCGCCGTGCCGCAGCACGAACCGCACCTCCGCTTCGGTGTCCGCACCGATATCGGCCCGGTGCCGCAGCTCGCCGAGCACGATGTCCGCGACCACTGGCGCGCCCAGGTCGTCGATGGTCGCGATCACCCCCTCCAGCGGACCACCCGCCGCCGAAACGAGCCGTGTGATTGCCACGCGAGTTTCCCCAGCCACCCGTGTCATTCTTCGATGATCGCGAGAAACGTGGCCCGGGAACAAGACGGTGTCATCCGTTTGGCAGTGCGCTCACATCTTCCGTGACAGTTCCGCTGTCGCCGTCACTCTCCCGCCTTGCACAGGCCGAGCGTCTTGCCGATCAGCGAGCCGAGGCTGATCTTGTCGTTGTCCGCCCCGGTGGCACGCAGCGGCTCGATGCTCGCGATCCCCGCTTCGGCCGCCTTGTCGTTGAGTGCGTACGCCTTTCCGTCCGGCGCGACGAACACCGCCTGCGGCCCGGGACGGCATTCCATCGTGCCGTGGTCGACGGTGAGCGGCCACATGTACGCGAGGTTCTGCCGTGACACCTCCTGGCGGTTCGAGGTCGGCTTCGGCAACGGCACGGGTGCGCTGTTCGGCGGATTGTTCGCGCCGGAGCCGCCACAAGCGGCCGTCAGCACGAGGCCGAGTGCCGCGACGGTGCCGGCGATCCAGCGGAGGAGCTGCGCGTTCATGGTTCTCCCTAAGGACGGACGGTCGTCGTGGCAGGTACGTAGCGTGCTGCCGCCGAGCGGTTCACCGCGGCGCCAAGACGGCAGGATTGGCAGTCCCGGCGCGGTTACATTCCCTGGTGGAGCCTTTCGCTCGAGGAGACACCGGGGGAATTCATGGCGTTTGCGCCGAGGATCGACGTCGTCTGCACCGCGTTCAACCGTTCGGACGCGATCCGGCCGACCATCGACAGCGTGCTGGCCCAGACCGTCGAGGACTGGTCCCTCATCGTCGTGTCCGACGGATCCACCGACGACACCGACGACGTCGTCCGCTCCTACTCCGACCCGAGGATCCGGCTGATCCGCGTCGAGCCCTACGGCCACCCCGGCGGGCCGCGCAACGTCGGCGTAGCGGCGGCGAAGGCGCCGTACGTCTGCTATCTCGACCACGACGACGTCTGGTTGCCCGAACACCTCGAAGTGCTGCTAGGCCGCCTCGAATCCGGTGCCGAGCTGGTGGCCACCGGCTGCGTCCGCGTCGACGAGGACGGCGTCGAACGCGAGCGCACCGGGCTCACCGACCTGATCTGGCATCCGGAGATCCAGACCGTCAACGTCATGTTCGAACCCTCCCGCGTCGGGCACGCGCGGCCGTTGCTCGCCGAGGCGGGTGGCTGGTCCACCACGCGGGCGGGGTTCGAGGACTGGGACCTGTGGTTCCGCCTGACCCGCGCGGGCCACGACTTCACCCTCGCCGAAGAACGCACGTCGGTCCAGGTGCTCGGGGCGGGCACCCGTCGCAACGAGCTGCGCGCCCAGCACGCCGTCGTACTCGGACGCGCCGACGACGAGGAGACCGCGCGGGTCGCGATGGCCGCGATCGACGAGCAGCGGTTCGCACTGCGGGAGCGGTTCATCGGCGAACTCTGCCGCTGGTACGCGGAACTGGCGGGCACCGGCCGCTACCACGCACCGCCCGGGACCACGGTCGAGCGGATCGGCGCCCACCTGCACGACGAGTTCCTCGGCGCGGACAAGCCGAGCCTGCTCGAACAGCTGGTGTACGCGCCGGTCGGCGACAGCGTCGCGATCTTCCTGCCGCTGTGGTGCATGTCCGCCGACCACGTGCGCGACATCGGTGACGTCATGTTCACGCGCTATCCCGGGCAACGGGCGCACTTGCGTGCGCTGCTTCACGGCTGACCCGGTTTCGGAGGGGAACAATGCGGATCGACAACGTGTATCTCGCGTCGGCAGGGGTGTGGCTGCCCCGGCGGATGTCCGGGGCCGACGCCGTCGCGCTCGGCCAGTACGAGCAGGACGACCTGATCGACAGCGGTCTCGACGGCGCACTGGTCGCGGGTGACGCGGCACCGGTCGACATGGCCGTTTCGGCGGCGGAACAGGCGTTGACGCGTGCCGGTATCCACGCGGGCGACGTCGATCTGCTCGTCCACAGCAGCGTTTTCCGGCAGGGCCCGGAGATGTGGGCCGCGACCGGTTACCTGGTGCGCGAACTGGGCTGCGGCTATCCGCCCGCGTTCGAGATCCGCCAGGGCTGCAACGGCATGATGCGGGCGCTGGAGATCGCCGCCGGGCAGTTCGCGCTCGCGCCGGGCACCGCGCTGCTCACCGCCGCGGACAACTTCACCTCGCCGGTGTTCGATCGCTGGCGCGGCGGCGGGCCAGGGTTCGTCGTCGGCGACGCCGCCAGTTCGTTGCTGCTGAACAGCACCAGCGGATTCGCCGCCGTCCGTTCGGTGAACTCCGCGACCGTGCCGGAGCTGGAAGGGCTGCACCGCGGTCAGGAACCCTTGTACAGTCCCGAGGCCGACCGGCCCATCGACATGACCGCGCGGGCGCTGTGGTTCGTCCACTCCGGACAGACGGTGCCCGGCGCGAACGACCACGCGGTCAAATGGCAGCTGGAAGTCGTGCACCGGTCGCTGAACGAGGCCGGGATCGCGCCGTCGCAGCTCGCGCGGGTGTTGTTCACGCACTGCGCCGGGTACATGGTCGACCAGTGGATCATGCGGCCGCTCGGGCTGCCGATGTCGCGGTCGGCCTGGGAGTTCGGCAGGACCGTCGGCCATCTCGGCGCGAGCGATCACGTCGTCGCGTTGAATCACCTGCTGGAAACCGGTGAACTCGCGCCGGGCGACCATGTCCTGCTCGCCGGGGGCGCGCCGGGGTATTCCGTGTCGGCGGCGGTGCTGACCATCACCGACCGACCGGCCTGGGCCGGAAGGGAGTGACCATGCGTGACCCGATCGCGATCATCGGCATCGGCTGCCGTTTCCCCGGAGCACAGGGCCTTGACGGCCTTTGGCGGCTGCTGGAGTCCGAAGTGGACGCCATCGAGGAGATCCCCGCCAGCCGGTTCGACGTCGGCGCGGTATACGACCCGCAACCGGCGACGCCCGGCAAAACCGTGTCGCGGTACGGTGGTTTCCTCGACGACATCGATCGGTTCGACGCCGCGTACTTCGGGATCTCACCCCGTGAGGCCGCGCACCTGGACCCGCAACAGCGGTTGCTGCTGGAGACCGCCGCCGACGCGCTGCACGACGCGGGACTCACCGCCGAGCGGCTCGCGGGCGGCCGCGCCGGGGTGTTCGTCGGCCAGCTGACCACGAACTACTGGGAACACCTGAGCAGGCGCGGAATCCTCGACATCTACGCCAATCTCGGCACCGCGCGCAGCAGTCAGTCGGGGCGGCTGTCGCACGCCTTCGATCTGCGCGGGCCGAGCGTTTCGGTCGACACGGCGTGTTCGTCGGGTCTGGTCGCGGTACATCTGGCGTGCCAGAGCCTGCGTTCCGGTGAGTCGGAGGTCGCGCTCGCGGCCGGGGTGAACGTCATCCTCAGCGCTGACGAGGGCATCACGTTCTCCCAGGCGAACATGCTGTCCCCGGATGGCCGGTGCAAGTTCGGCGCTGCCGCTGCGGACGGGTTCGTCCGCAGCGAAGGCGTCGGCGTGGTGGTGCTGAAACCGCTTTCCCGCGCCCTCGCCGACGGCGACCCCGTGCACGCCCTGGTGCTCGGCTCCGCGGTCCGCAACGATGGCGAGAGCGGCGGTTCGATGATGACGCCCGCCGAGGAGGGGCAGGTCGAGACGCTGCGGGCGGCCTACGCGGACGCCGGTGTCGATCCCGCGGAGGTCGGCTACGTCGAGGCGCACGGTACCGGGACACCGGTCGGAGACCCGGTCGAACTCCGTGCCATGGCAAGGGTTTTCGGTGACTCGCGGCGATTGCCGGTGGGCTCGGTCAAGACCAACATCGGGCACGCCGAGTCGGCGGCGGGGATCGCCGGGCTGGTCAAGGCGGTGCTCTGCCTCCGGCATCGGCGGATCCCGGCAAGCCTGCACGCCGGTGCGCTGACTCCGGCCGTCGACTGGTCGACGCTGCCGGTCGAGATCGTGCGCGAGGCCCGTCCGTGGCCGAGTTCCGGCCGGGCGATCGCCGGGGTCACGTCTATCGGGATCTCCGGCACGAGTGCGCATTGCGTGGTCGCCGAACACGTTCCGGACCCCGTTCCGCCCGAGACCGAGCCGAGGGCGTCGCGGCTGCTCGCCCTCTCCGCACGCAGTCGTCCGGCGCTGCTCGACCTCGCCATGTCCTCTGTGGACTACCTCGAAACCGGCAGTGGCGCGGCACTTGCGGACATTTGCTTCACCGCGGGTGCGTGTCGTGATCACCACGAACACCGCATGACCGTTGTCGGCGCTTCCCGCGGCGAGATGGCCGAAAAACTACGTGCCTTTGTGGACGGTCGTCCGGCTCGTGGCGCCGGGATCGGCGAAGCGACGGGGACACCGAGGATCGTGTTCGTCTTCCCCGGTCAGGGTTCCCAGTGGTCCGGAATGGCGCGTGAGCTGCTGCGCTCGGCTCCCGCCTTCGCCGCCGCGCTCGCCGAATGCGACGCGGCCGTGCGGGCCGAAGCCGGATGGTCGCCGATCGAGCTGCTGACCGACGGCGGGCTCACCGGGATCGCTTACGTGCAGCCGACGTTGTGGGCCGTCGAGGTCGCTTTGGCCGCACAGTGGCGTTTCTGGGGCGTGCTGCCGGACGCCGTGGTGGGACACAGCATGGGCGAGGTCGCGGCGGCATGTGTTGCGGGATCGTTGTCCCTCGCCGACGGCGCCGCCGTGATCTGCCGCCGCAGCGCAGTGCTCGCCGGAGTCGCGGGCAAGGGTGCGATGGCCTCGGTGGAGCTGACCGTGGAACAGGCCGAGGCGGAGATCGCGCCGTGCTCGGATCGGGTGTCGGTGGCCGTGAGCAACAGCGAAAGCTCGACAGTGCTGGCCGGCGACCCGGTGACGCTCGACGAGGTCCTCGCCCGGCTCGACGAACGCGAGATCTTCCACCGCAAGATCAAGGTCGACGTCGCGTCGCACAGCCCGCAGATGGACGCACTGCGTCCGGAACTGCTCACCGCGATCACCGGAATGGAACCGGCTCCGGGCGATGTGCGCATGGTGTCCACTGTGGATGGTACCGACCTCGGCGGAACCGAGCTGACGGCGGACTACTGGGCGCGCAACCTGCGTGAACCGGTGCGATTCGGTGCCGTGACACGTGCGCTCGCCGAGGAAGCTCCGACGATCTTCGTCGAGATGAGCCCGCATCCGTTGCTGGTGTCCGCGGTGCGGGAAACGCTCGACGCTGTCGGATCGGGTGCCGTCGTGGCGTCGACGCGCCGTGACGAGCCGGAACTCGCGACGCTGCTGGACTCCCTCGGTGCGGTGCACCGCGCGGGTGGGCGAGTGGACTGGGCAGCGGTGTGCCCCGGCCGCACGGTTCGGCTGCCCGGCTACCCCTGGCAGCGGGAACGGCATTGGTACATCGAGGAATCCGCGCCCGTGGCGCATCCGCTGCTGCGAGGCTTCACCAAGACGGCCGACGGCCGGTGGGAGGGCAGGATCGACCTGTCCGTCAACGCCTACCTCACCGGACACCAGGTGCAGGACACCGTGGTGCTGCCAGGGACGGCGTACGCGGAACTCGTGCTCGCGGCGGCCAAGGGACCGGTCGAGCTGTGCGACATCACTTACCACCGTGCGATCTACCTCGACGCGGAACCGCAGCTGGGGCTGGAGGTCGCCGACGGCCGGTTCATCGTGTCGTCCCGCTCTGGCGAGTCCACTTGGGACACCTGCGCGTCCGGCTCGGTACATACTGTCCCGGCGTCGCGCCCGCGGATGGCGCCCGCCGAACTCCACGGCGGAGCCACGGAACATTTGAGCGGCGAGCAGTTCTACGAACGGTTCACCGCGTCCGGCAACCAATGGCTCGGCTCGTTCCGGGGGATCGCCGATCTGTGGCGTCGTGATGACGAAGCCGTGGCGAAGATCGAAATTCCTTCCTCCATTGTGGACACCATCGGCACGCACGTCTTCCATCCGGCGGTCCTGGACGCCTGCGGTCAGGTGCTCGCGGCCACTGTGGACGCTGCCGAACACGCCGGGCACGGCGCCACGTTCGTCCTCGGCGGCATCGACGCGCTCCGCGTTCACGAGCGGCCGCGCGGAACGGTGTGGTCGCACGCGATCCGGACCCGCGACGAGCGAGACGATTCGTTCACCGGCGACGTCACGGTGACCGACGAGGACGGAAAGGTCCTCGCCGAGTTCACCGGCCTGCGCCTGCAATACCTCGACCCCGTGCCGGAAGCCGAGCCCGCGGACCTGTTCCACGAGGTGTGCTGGCGACGGGTGCCCGCGCCGGAACCGGTGGAGTCGTCCGGCTACTGGGTCGTGTTCGCCGACGGTGCCGGTGTGGGCGCCGACCTGGCCGCGCGGCTGGGGTCCCGCGTCGCGATCGTTCTCCCGGGCGAGGAATTCCGCGTCGAAGCGCCCGGCCGCTACCGGATCGACCCGGACGCCGAAGCGGACTACCAGGCGGTCTTCCGCTCCGTCCGGGGTGAGAACCCTGGTGTCACTTGCCGGGGTGTCGTGTACCTGTGGAGCCTGGACGCGTCCGGCCCCGACGACGTCGCGGCCTGCCGGAGGGTGCCGCACCTCGCCAGGTCGCTCGACGGACACGCCGGGCTGTGGCTGGTCACCCGGGGCGCGCACCGGATCGGCGGTGATCGGGTGGTGCGGCAGGAGCAGACCGCGTTGTGGGGCCTCGGCCGGACGCTGGCGCGGGAGCAGCGCGACCGCCGGGTGCTCGTCGATCTGCCCGAGGACGCGCCGGTCGATCTGACGCGTGAGATCCGGGCGGCCGACGACGGCGAGAACCAGATCGCGCTCCGTGCCGACGGCCGGTACGTCGCCCGGCTGGTCCGTGGTGTCCCGGAAGCGGTCTCGGGCCCGTCCGAGATCCGGCCCTCCGCGCCCGGTCTGCTCGACGAACTCGCGCCACGGCCCGCTTTCGCCGTCGATCCCGGCCACGGTGAGGTGCTGATCCGGGTCGGCCACACCGGTGTGAACTACCGGGACGTTCTGATGGCGACCGGCACTTACCCGGGGCAGGGCGCCGAAATCGAGCTCGGCTGGGAATGCGCCGGGACCGTCGCCGAGATCGGTCCCGGTGTGGCTGGACTGTCCATAGGGGACAGTGTCGTGGCGGCGACGGGTTCGGCGATGGGGACGCACGTCCTCGCCGACGCGCGTCTCGTGCTCCCGATGCCCGCGCGGCTTACCGAGGCGGAGGCCGCGACGCTGCCGATCGCCTATCTGACGGCGTACTACGGCCTTCAGGTTCTGGGCCGTTTGCGGGAAGGTGAGCGGGTGCTGGTCCACTCGGCGACCGGCGGTGTCGGGATAGCGGCTGTTCGTTACGCGCAGTGGAAAGGCGCCGAGGTCTTCGCGACGGCGGGGAGCACGGGGAAGCGCGCGTTGCTGCGCACACTCGGCGTCCGGCACGTGAGCGATTCCCGGTCGGTCGATTTCGCCGACGACGTGCTGGCGGCGACGCGCGGGCGCGGCGTCGACGTCGTACTCAACACGCTGACCGGGCCCGCGATCGAGGCGAATCTCCGCGCACTGGCGCCCTATGGTCGTTATGTCGACATCAGTAAACGGGACGTCATCGGGAACACGCCGGTCGGGCTCGGCCCGTTCGGCAAGAACCTGACGTACTCGGCCTTCGACGTCACGGATCTCCTGCGTGAGCGGCCGGAGGAGGCGGCGGCCGCGCTCGAGCACGTCCTCGGTCTTGTCGATGCCGGACTGCTCGACCCGCTGCCGCACGAGACCTACCCGGCGACCGACGCGGCCGCGGCGTTCCGGCGGATGGCGTCGGCACGGCACACCGGCAAGCTCGTCCTCGATTTCACCGGTGTCCAAACCGGACAGACGGAGATCCGGCCGGACGCGACGTACATCGTCACGGGCGGGCAGGGCGGCCTCGGCCGTGTCGTCTGCGAATGGCTGCTGGACAACGGAGCCACACATGTCCTTTCGCTGGGGCGTTCGGCGGTCGCGGACACCGGCGATCCCCGCATCGTCCACGAGCAGGCCGACGTCGCCGACGAGGCCGCGTTACGTGCCGTGCTGCGTCGCCGGGAGGAGGCCGGGCTGCCGGTGCCTCGTGGGGTCGTGCACGCGGCCGGGGCGGTCGACTACGCCGCGCTCGACGAGGTGACTCCGGCGAAGTTCGCGGACGTACTGCGGCCCAAGGTCGCGGGCGGCTGGGCACTGCACCGGGTGCTGCTCGGCAGGTCGCTGGACTTCTTCGTGCTGTTCTCGTCCGGCTCGTCGATCCTCGGCTCACCGCGGCTGGGTGCCTACGCGGCGGCCAACGCCTTCCTCGACGGGCTCGCCGCGCACCGGCGGCTGGCCGGATTACCCGCGACGAGTGTGAACTGGGGATTCTGGTCGGGGACCGGCATGGTCGCGCGATACGAGCGTGAGCACGCGCGCGGACTCACGCCGAAGGGGTTCGCCAGCTTCGGGCCGGAGACCGGGATGGCCGTGCTGGGTGAGCTGCTCGACCGCGACGTCACGCAGGCCGCGGTGCTCGCCGCGGACTGGCCGCGCTGGGCCGCCGCCTATCCCGAGGCGGCGAGTGATCCGCTGCTGCGGGAACTCGTCGGTTCGGTTACGTCCGAGCCGGTTCCCGAGCCCGCCCCGATCGCTGAGCCTGAGCCCGCTGCTCCGGTCAGTGATCTGACGGCGTATCTCGCCGCCGAGATCGCCGGGGTGATGGGTCTGCCGGTCGACCGGCTCGACCTCGGACAGCCGCTGAACCGGCAGGGTTTCGACTCGCTGATGGCCGGGCAGGTGCGGGGCAAGGTCAAGCAGGGCCTCGGTGTGTTGCTGCCGATCACCCGGATGCTCAGCGGCGAGAGCGTCGTCGAGCTGGCGAACGGGCTGCGCGAAAAACTCCGCGAAAGTCACCCGGACGGGGCGTGAACCGCTCCGGCGCCGGCCGCTACGTACCCGGTAGTCCGACGCTGAGGAGTGAATTGTGGCTACCACCGCACCGGCCAGGGCGGCCGAGGCAGGCGCCCGGCGGGACCGGCCGTCCCTGTGGACCGTCACCGGCACCGAACTGATCAGGATGCGCCGGGGTTTCGTCGGCTGGTACGTGCTGCTGGCGCCCGTCGTCATCACCGTCCCGCTGTACGTCACGTCGTTGTTCTCGCCCGAAGCGCGTTCCGGCAAGACCTGGCAGGTGTTCCGGGACGTCTCGCTCGAAGGCTGGGGCGTCCTCATCCCGATGACCGCGGCGCTGCTCTCGGCGCTGTCGGTCCGCGCGGATCAGGACGCCTGGCGGCTGTTGCTGTCCTACGCCGTGCCGCGCCCGCGTTACCTGCTCGGCAAGTTCGCCGCGCTGGCCGTGCTCACCGGCGTGTCCACGGTGATCCTCGCGGTGCTGCTGTCCGGCGGCGCCGCGCTCAACGGGCAGCTCGGCGCCAGCTTCGGCACGATCGTCGCCGCGTGTTTCCTGCCCTGGCTCGCCGGGCTGGCCACGACAGCGCTGGCGCTGGTGGTCGCGGTCATGTGGGGGCTCGGGCCGACGATCGCGGTCGGCGTCGCCGGGATGCTGAGCGGAATGCTGGTCTCCGACAAGGACTGGTGGTACGCGATCCCGTTCGCCTGGCCGATGCGGGTCATCCTTCCGCTGGCCGGGATCGGGCCCAACGGTGTCCCGCTGCGGGCGGACAGCCCGCTGCGCGACCACGGCGTCATCCTGCCCGCCGTCGCCCTCTCGGCGGTCTTGCTCGCCGTGCTGCTCGCGGCAGGCAGTGTCCACATGCGACGGAAGGAGATCTGACGTGCACGCCCTCGAGGTTTCCGCGCTCCACAAGCATTACGGCGCTCACCGCGCGCTCGACGGCGCCGAGCTGGAGGTGCGGGCGGGCGAGGTGTACGGCCTGCTCGGCCCCAACGGCGCCGGGAAGTCGACGCTGATGAAGACCGTGCTCGGCCTGCAACGCCCCACCAGCGGGGAAATCCGGCTCTTCGGGAAACCGTACGATCGGGCGTTGCTCGCCGATGTCGGCGCGCTGATCGAGACGCCGGGGCTGTGGCCGCAGCTGGACGCCGTCGCGCACCTGCGGATCCACGCGCGGCTGCGTGGCGTGCCGGAGAGCTGGATCTCCCACGTGCTCGACGTCGTCAAGATGGGCGACGTCCGGGAGCGCAAGGTCCGCGCGTACTCGCTCGGGATGCGCTGGCGGCTCGGCATCGCGATCGCGTTGCTCGCCCGGCCGCGGCTGATCCTGCTCGACGAGCCGACCAACGGCCTCGACCCGGTGGGCATCCGGGAGATGCGCGGCATCATCCGGGCACTGGCCGACGGCGGCACCACGGTGCTGATCTCCAGCCATCAGCTGCCGGAGATCGCGCAGGTCTGCGACCGGATCGGGGTGCTGGTCGCCGGCCGGACGCGATACCAGGGGGAGCTGCGGGGGCTGGCCGTGAACGGCGACCTGGAGGCCGGATTCTTCCGGATCCTGGAAACCTGCGGCTCCGGCGTCCGCTGACTCCCCTCACCCGCCGCTGTGGGTGATCGGCCCCCAGCGATCACCCACAGCGGCTCCCTTTTGCCGTGCTGGTCATTGCCCCGGCTCAGGAGACATGCGCGGTTTGGCCGGACGTCCGTCTCCCGCCAGTTCGCGGGCTTCGTCGCGGGTGGTCACGAGCTTGTCGAGCGCGGCGTTGAGCGTGGCTTCTTCCCGGCCGAAGTGCTCGCTCATGCGCCGGTGCAGGTGGTCGAGGTGTGCACGGACGTCGTCTTTCGGCGTCTCGCCGCTCGACGACCAGGCACCGAGGGCCTGTTCGAATTCGGTGATCAGGCCGGCGAGCACGACATGGTCGGCTTTGAGCTGCTCGATCGTGGGCTGCAGATCGGGATGCTCGGCGAGCAGGCGTACGAAGGCCCTTGTCCTCGCGCACGTGGTGGTCGGTCAGCGCGGAGCAGAATCTGTGACAGTGCGTGAGAAGGTCGGCGGAGAGCGAAGCCGTCTTCGTGGCGTTGCGCGCACGTTTGAGTTCGCGCTCGAGGCGGTGGTGGATCGTCTGAAGCTCGAGTTTCCAAGCAATGATCCGGCGTCTGCTCATGCCGTTGCTCCGGCACATTCCCGGAGGGCACCTTCGAGGTGGGGGTACTGGAACTCGAAGCCCGATTCGAGCAGGCGGGCCGGTGCGACACGGCGGCCGCCGAGCACGATGGCGGCGCCCGCTCCGACGAAGAGCCGGGCGAGCAGTGCCGGCGACTTGCGCGGTCGATCGGCCGAGGCCACCCGCGCCAGCGTTTCGGCGAACTCCCGGCTCCGGACCTGTTCGGGCGCGACCAGGTTGTAGGCCCCGTGCCAGCCGTCTTCGGCCATCGCCCGCAGGATGAACGCGACGACGTCGTCGAGGTGGATCCAGGGCAGCCACTGCGAGCCCGGCGCGAAGTACGAGACCTTGCCCTTGCGAGCGTTGTCGAGCTGCCACGCCAGACCGCCGCCCTTCGCGGTCAGCACGAATCCGAGGCGCAGGAGCACGGTCCGCGCCGCCGGCCCCGCGATCGCGGCGGCCTCCCACTCGCGTGATCCCCGCGCGTACTCCCCTGGCAGGGACGCGGTGTACTCGTCGACCAGTTCGTCCGTGGGGGAGCCGAATCCGTAGACACCGACCGAGGACGCGTTGATCAGAGTCCGGGGGCCGGGCGATGCGTGGTCCATCGCGGCGACGAGGTGCCGGGCACCCGCGATACGTTGCCCGGTGGCTTTCCGCAGGTATCTCGGGCCCGTGAAGGGCTTGAACAGCGGAGCGCCCGCCAAGTTCACTACGTGGTCGGCGCCGGTGACCGCGGCCTCCCAGTCGCCGTTCTCTCCCTGGCGATAGGTGAGGTACCGGGCGGCGTCCGGCACGAGGACCCGGGCACGTCCGGGGTCTCTCGCCAGTACCACGACCTCGTACCGACGGGCGATCAACGCCGCGGCGACGGCTTTGCCGACCAGTCCGGTCGCGCCGGTCATGATGACTTGTCCGGTCAACGTTCACTCCTCGGTCTCGAGGGGAGGGGCGGCCATCAGCGTGGGAAGCTGGTCGAGAAGTTCGTTGTGCCAGTCGATTTCGAGGCGCAGCCTGCGCATCGTGTGCTCGAAGATCATCTTCTCCATCGCGCTGAGGTACGGGCCGGCCTCCTCGCGGAGGTGGGACATCTCCTGATGCTGATGGGTGAGCGACGCTCGGCGATCCTCGATGGCCGACCGGACCGCTTCTTCGGTCATGCCGGTGACGTGGCCGAGTGCCAGGTCGATCGGGTCGGGACTCAGCTTCGCGTCACGCAGAGCCGAGGCGCGCTGAACCACCAACTCGTGGCGGCCTTCCTCGGTGATCTCGTAAACCGTGCGGGGTGGCCTGCCCCCTGCCTGTTCGGTACGGACCCGGCGGACGAGGCCTTCGGTCTCCATTCGTTGCAACGCGCCGTACAGCGATCCCGGCTTGATGTTCGTCCACCGGTCGACATGGTCCAGCTGTGCCGCGCGGCGGATCTGGTGTCCGTGCATGGGGCCACGACGCGCCAGTTCGCCAAGCACGAAGAGTCTTGCTGAGCTCACCACTTATTCATACGTGATTACTCAAACTTGAGCAAGTGGCCTGCCGGGGCGGGCCGTGCTACCGCCGAGGAGGCTTCGACGCGAGGCGCAGGTAGGCGGCGGCTCGGCGCAGGACGGGCTCGTCGGCCAGGTCGAGAGCCTCGGCATGACGCAACACCGTGCGTAAGGTGTCCAGGTCGTAGGTGCGCACCGCATGCACCGCCAGCGACGACAACACCGTTCCCCACCAAGGAGAATCCGGCACCACATCAGGAAGCGGCGGACGCGAAGGGTGCAATAGGCCCAGCGGTTCAGGCGACGCGGAAGAGGTTCCACCGACGCGTTCGCGTTCCGCGGCGGCCATGGCGGCGACCATCGTCGTGTGGTGGCAGGTCCCGAACAGGTAGGCCTCCGCCGCGTCGCCCCGCAGAGCCGACCAGCGTGCCGGATCGTGCAGCGGGCCGGGCACGGCACCGTCCGGGCGCTGGGTGTCGGACAGTACCCGGAATCCGTGTGTGGTCACGGGACAAGAAGCGCCCAGCGTCGTGAGACACAGCAGGAGTTCCCCTGCCAGGTCGAGATTCCCCGCCGCCAGGTAGGAACCGGCCAGCACCCGCAGCAGGTCGGTGAGCCCCCGAATCCCCGGCATCGGGCGGGTGCCGAAGTCGGTGGCGTAGAAGACGACGTGGGTGAGCGCGTAGGCCTCGTCGTCCCGCAGGAACAGTGGATCCGGCGAACCGGCCACAATGGACTGTCCGACGAGGTCCGGAATCCGGGTGGGGAAACCGCCGAGTTCCAGAACGTACCGGAGTTCACATCGATGCTGCACCGGACGCCAAGCGCCTTCGTGATCCCCCGACTCGGCGGCGAGGACGTCCAGGATTCGCTCGCGAGCCAAGGGGGCCGGGCGTCCGGCGTCTTCCAGCAGCGCGACCAGATAGGCGTGATAAGGAAAAGCCTGGTCGGCGCGGCACAAACCGGAGAGGAACGACCGCGACTCCACAATGGACGAAGCGAGGTCGAGTGCCTTGTCCGGCAGCGGGTGGTCCCTGAACCGGCCGCGGCGCAGCACCCGGCACAGCACCAGCAGCTCCAGCGCCGTCCCGCCGGGGAACGGCCGCGGCGGCAGGAAGCGGTCCCATTCGGCTGGATCGAACCATCGCAGCCGATCGGTGAGCCAGCCGACGGCGTCGTCGAGCAGCGGCATCGCGCTCACCGGCCGATCTTGGCGCGGATGCACCCGGCGAACCCGCACACGAGGCCCGCCAGCACGGCGAGGTCGAGGCCGATCGGGGCGACCGCGGCGGCGGGGCCGATGAGCACCTGGCGGGCGAGATCGACCAGGTAGGTCAACGGGTTCACGTGGATCAGCGCGGCGAGCCAGCCCGGCACCCCGCCCGGCCGGAACACCGAACCGGACAGGAACAACATCGGGAACATCGCCAGCTGCACGCTTGCCTGCAAGGTCTGCACGCGCCGCAGCACCGTGGCGAGGAACAGGCCGAGCAGGCTGAACACGACCGCGCCGAGCACGTAGACCGACGCCGCGAGCGCGATCGTCCCGGCCGGCGGCCTCAGCCCGAACACGGGCGCGCACACCAGCAACACCAGGCTCTGCACCGAAACGATCGCGGTCGTGCCGACGACTTTCCCCGCCGGAAGGCACATCCGGGGCACCGGCGCGACCAGCATTTCCCGCAGCACGCCGTACTCCCGGTCCCACGCGTACGAAAGCCCGGTGGTGATCCCGACCGTGGCCACCTGGATCGAAATGATCCCGGGCAGCACGTACGCGCTGAACGGCACGCCGTCGACCGTCCCGACCATCGTGTCGAATCCGACGGCGTAGATCACCACGAAGAACAGCACCTGGGCGGCGTTGCTGACGAGCAGCCCGGGGCGGCGCACCTGACGCTGCAGATCGCGCGCGGCGATCACCAGCACCGCACGCAGGCTGCCGATCATCCGGTCCTGACCGGGGGCGAAAGTCGTCACGGTGAGCCTCCTAGCCCGCGGTCGCCGCGAGGTAGACGTCGTCCATCGAGGGCCGATGCGCGGAGACACTCAGCACGGGAACGCCGACAGCCCCCACGATCTCGGCGATCCGCCGGTCCGGATCGCCGCAGCGCACGGCGAGTTCGCCGAAGCCGGTCACGACGTCGAATCCGGCTGCCCGAAGACGCGCCGCCGCGGCCACGTCGTCATAGGTGCTCAACAGCACGCGGGACGCGTCGAGTTCGTCTTTGAGTTCTTCCGGCGAACCACGGCGGCCGACGCGCCCGCCCGACATGATCACGATCGTGTCGGCGTGCTCGGCCTCTTCCATGTAATGCGTGGAATACAGCGTGGTGACACCGAGTTCGTCCCGCATCCGCAGCAGGTCGTCCCACACCACGCGGCGCGAATGCGGGTCGAGGCCGGTGGTCGGTTCGTCGAGGATGAGCAGGCCGGGCCGGTGCAGCAACGCCCGCACCAGTTCGACGCGCCGTGCCAGCCCGCCGGAGAGTTTCTCGACGGCCTTGCCGCGGTGCTCGGTCAGCCCGAACATGTTCAGCAGGCGGTCGATCTGCGTTGCCGCGTCGGCGCGGCGCATTCCGAACAGCCGTGCGTGGAACCACAGGTTCCGCTCGACCGAGAGTTCCTTGTCCAGCGTGCGTTCCTGGAACACCAGCCCGAGCCGCCGTCGCGCGAGCTTCGGCTCGGCGCGGACGTCGTGGCCGAAGATGCCGATGCGCCCCGACTCCGGCCGCTCCGCGGTGGACAACGCCTTGAGCAGACTGGACTTTCCGGCGCCGTTCGGCCCGAGCAGCGCGGTGAGCCTGCCGGGCACGGAATTGACCGACACGTGGTCGACCGCGAGTGTCGAGCCGTAACGCACCACGATGTCGGAGAGGTCGAAGGCGAGCAGGTCGGCCGGCACGGTGACTCCTCAGCTCAGAGCGAGGCAGCGGTCCCACGACCGCTGCTCGCCGGGTTGGTCCGTCACCGACAGCAGCGCGCACGCCACTCCGGCGGCGCCTTCGAGCACTCCGGCGACGTCGAGTGCCTTGAACTCCGTGGGACCCGGCGCGGTGCGCGGGTAGCGCATCAGGTGCCGGAACACGAAGGGCGCGTCCGGATCGGCGTGGTCGAGTACCTTGCGGGCCAGGCGATCCCGGCCGTCGAGCAACTCGGCGTCGTCCTCGGCCGAGCCGACGCGGTGCAGGACCTGGAGCAGGCCGGCGTAGCCGTGGCAGATCGTCGGCCCGCTGATCGCCCACCGGTTTTCGTCACGGCTCAGCGCGTCCCGCAGCGCCTGGACTGCCGCCGTCCGCCAGGAGAGGACGTCCAGTGTGGCTCCCGCGTGGTGCAGCGCCGAGGCCACGCCCGGTGCGCCGTAACACCATGCCGTCCTGGTGAAAAGGCCGTCCGGGCGCGTTTCGGCGATCTCTTCGGCGAAGCTCACCCGGCACGGCCAGTATGTGCCGTGCTCGTCGGTGCGGATCCAGCCCATGAGCCACTCCGCGATCCGCCTGATCGCGTCGCGGAGACCCGGGACGTCGTGACCGCGGCGCAGTGCGAGCGACAACACCATGAGCGGCCCCGGAATCCCGTGTGCCAGGCCGAGGTTGAAGTCTCCGCGCGGGTAGTCGGCCCGGTCGCGATCGCTGACCTGCAGTTGCGGCGGGACCCACCAGCCAGGCACACGGTGCCCGTCGGCCTCGATCGGCCGGGTCACCGTGACGAGATGGCGCAGGGTCCCGTCGAGCGCGCGTTCGACGTCGGGGCCCGTTTCTGCGGGGTCTTCGACGGCGTCCAGCAGCAGGCGTGCCGTGCCGGACAGGCCGTTGATGACGTCGTAGGTCTCCCACGAGACTCCGGAATCGCCGTGCGCGCGGCACGCTTCGAGCCGGGTCAGCTGATCCGCCGCCACCCACGCGGCGAGGTTGCGGCGCAGGCCGGGGTACTGGCCGCCGCAGGTCTGAGTGGCCGCGAGCAGCGCGGCCGGTCCGGCGTGCAGGCCGCGGCTCGGCTGAGTAGTCATCGCCTCGCCCGCGGCTTGGATGTGCCGGTGGGCGATGGCGAGCCAGCGCTGATCGGACCGCGCGAGTTCGGCGTAGAGCAGCGCGACGCCGGGAAGGCCGTTGGACAGCGTCAGCGGTCCCCACATCAGCGCGTCGTAGATCGGATCCCAGTTGTCCGGATGGCTCGCGACCTCCGCGACGGCCACCGGATCCGCGAGGCGATCCGCGACCAGGCCGACGATCTCGGTAGATTTGTCCACTATGGACACAGTGCTGATCATCCGACGTGCCTCCTGCGGTTGAGATTGTCCTGCACCGCACCCCTGGCGATAGCGACCACGGCGACCTCGCGGTCGGTGTCGCCGCCGAAGAGCCGGTTGCAGGTCATGTGCATCAGACTGCCGATCAGTCGTCCGTGTGGTGTCCGTGATCCCTCCACTTCGGACCGAAGGCGGCGCACCGCGTCGTCTCGTGTGGACAGTGTGTCGAGCGCGGCTTTACCGAAGGGATCGTCGGCGAGCTGCGACCAACCGCCGTGGGGATCGATGATGCGACGCCATCGCGCGGCGTCCTTGCGGTACAGCTCGGGGAGCGCGCGGCGGACACCGGTCATCGACAACCACGCGGCCGCCGCGTCGTCACCGCAGTCGGCAGGAGCTCGCGGGGTTCCCGGTGCGGGCACGCCGAACGCGTCGGCGAGACTCGCCACCGAGACGGCGGTGAGTGCGTCGAGCGAGTACGGGCAATCGGGGTGCTCGGTGAGTTCGAGCAGCCGGATCGCGGCCTGACTGTCCGCTTCGAACACTCGCTCGGCGGCCGCCAGCGCCGCCACGCCGCCGTACCGTTCGGCCTCGGGGTCGTACTGATCGACGCGGTGGGTCCTGATCAGTCCGTGCCGTTGCCATTCGGTCAGCGTGCCACCGACCGCGCGGGCGACATCGCCCCACAATGCGCTTGGCTCGCCGTGGAAGCGCACGCGCAGGTGATGCCCCTCCGGATCGGTGTAGCGGATGAAGAACCACCGGTCGGCGCCGTGTCCGCGAGCCTGCTCGACGAGCGCGGGAAGCTGGGTGCGCAGAAGGTCGTCCTGGCCGCGTGAGGGGCCGTAAAGCTTGAGGTAGAGCCAATCCCCGCCGAGACCGGAGTCCCCGCGGGCCGGATCGGCGTAGGCGACGTGCCGCCGCCGCGTCGATGTTGTGTCCCTTCTGGACAGTGGGACGACGAGTTCGGTGATGTGGCCGCCGATCCCGTCCGCGCCGGCGCCGGGGACCTCCTGTGCGACCAGTGTCGCGTCCTTGCGGATTTCGTCGCGGAGGAGTTCGAGATGCCACGGGTCGGTGAGGTCGAGCAGCAGCCGCTGGTCGTTGCTGACCACGAGGACCTGCTCCGGCACGTCCCATTTCCGGCGCCAGTCCGCCACCGCGGCGGGGAAGTCGTCGGCGTCGCGCAGCGAGTCGAGCCGCCAGACGGCGGGGGCGAGCACGAACCGGCCGCGGCGGATCCGCGGCACATATGGCGCGTCCGCGAGCGGGCCCCAGTTCCACGGCTCCCACAGTCGCTGTCCTTCGAGGCCGATTTCCCACAGCAGCCTCGCCGCGTTGGGCGCCTGCGCGGTCGGGCTGACCATGTTGCCGAGCGACGGGACGATCTCGCGGCCGGTCGGCAGGTGCACCGCGCACAGCCGGTCGAGGGTCGCGCCGATGCCGACGTCGGACAGGCGGATTTCGTCGGCACCGGGTGCGTCGGGCAGGCCGACGCTGATCCGCCTGCCGCTGTGCGGGACCGTGTGCGCGAGGTTCGCGGCCTTGCCCGAGCGCGGCAGGAAGGCGAGGTCCGCGCGGATCGCGTCCTCGACGTGGCAGGGCAGCCGGGTGATCTCCTCGCCGAGCGCGTCACCGGGCAGCAGGTCGGCGAACCGGGCGAAGGTGGCACCCGCCTGATGGGAGCCGGGGCTCGGCGAAAGCACGATCCGGAAATCGCCGGAGGACAAGGCATCCGGCGAGGCCGCCACGAGGTGGACCGTGACCTCGCACGAGTTCGGCGCCGTCGTGGGATCCGTTTCGGTGGTGAACGCGGCCACCAGCTCGTCGGTCAGCTCGACCTCGCGCTGTCCACTTCGGACGGCTTCGGCGACGAGCCGGTGGATCAGCCTGACACGCTCGGAGTCCGAAGTGGATGGTGAAACCTCGGCGGCGGTTTCGGCCGCGGGCCAGCCGTATCCGGCGGGTGCGCCGAGGCCGCGTGCCTCGTCCAGCAGTTCGAGTATCGGGACGACGCGGTCGGCGCCGTAACGTTCGAGGAACCGCGCGTGGTAGCCGCGCAGGGCGAGCAGACCGAGTTTGTCCCGCGACATCCGCCACATCAGCTCGACGGCCTGTTCGACTTCGGCACGCACTTCGTACGGCAGGCGGGTTTCGACGTCGAGAACGGTGTCGACGTGCAGCGGAGTCGCGTAGTCGTTGAGGTTGTGGGCGATGTCGATCGTCTTGGCCAGTTCGTCGCGGCCTTCGCCGACCGGCAGCGCGTCGTATCGCGCGCGGCCCTTGTCGATCTCGCGCAACGCCGCCAGGGCGTCCATGCTCTTGGCGCTGAGCGATGTGGTTTCGAGGATCTCGATGACGTGGCGCAGTGGATCGCCGCCGTCCAGCGGCGGGCGGAGACCGGTGATCAGGAGTTCCTCGCCGACCAGGACGCCGAGCATTCCGGCGGCTCGATCGGCTGGTACGCCGAAGCGGGCGCCGACGCGCTCGGCGAGCGTGTCGAAGAGGACCGTCTCCGCCGCCTCGTCGAGCACCGCCGTGACGACCGGCGAATTCCGCACGGACACCGTCGCCCGCGCCGTGCCGCCGGGTGGGGCACCCAGCGAAGAAGGACAGTCCAGCACGACGCGGTCACCGCGCGTGGTCAGCGCCGGGTGGGCGCGGACGGGCAGCGACCGCAGCAGTTCGCCGTCGGCTTCGAGTTCGTGGAGCACGCCGAGCAGCCACTGCATGTCGACGTGCGTGCGGGTGCGGTGCGCCTCGCTCCGGCGCGTCTTCGCGGACGTGTCGAACCGTCCACATGCGACACCGGAGAACACGCCGAACGGGGTCGGGCGGGTGCGCATGCGGATGTCGTACCGCAGCACGGCGAGCGCGGCCCGGCGGAGCTGCGAGGCCTTGAGCCCCCTGACGCGGCCGGCGGCGACGCGGTCGAGCAGACGGCTGAGACTGGGCGTCGCGAGTGCGATCGCCTCGCTCAGCAGGGGATCGGCCGCCGCGGCACGCAGCAGCGCGAGCTGGTCGCAACCCGAGGGCAGTGCGGCGCGGCCCGCGGCGAGCGGCGCGCGCACCAGGAAGACGTCCCAGGCGCGGAAGAGTGAGTCCGGCATCAGCGTGCACCCCCAGATGGATGTCCTCGGTGGACGGCGCCCGGCCGGGACGGCGAACCGCCCCGGCCGGGACCGGTGTCAGCAGCAGTGGCTGCAGCCGCTGCCGCCGCCATCGCTGGTGCAGCCCGGCGTGCAGTACGAGTAGCTCGTCACCGCCGGACCGGCCGAGACGTTGCCGACGCCGACCCGCAGGTCCAGGTCGAACAGGTCGACCGTCTCCGGAGTCTCGGTCTTGTGCTCCACAAGCGAGCTCATGGTTCCTCCTCCATCGCGTGAACCGCCCCCAACGGACGGCGATACCCACGACCCGGACCGCCTGTTCGACAGCCCCGGCCGCGGTTCGAGACAAGCAGGCGGGATCGGGCGCTACAACGCTTCGGGCGCGATCTGGCAGAGACGTCAGTGCCGGACTGCCAACCCGGGGATCCTGGTGGGCGCGGCGTCGGCGCGGCACGAACGGACCAGCCGCGACGGCTCGATTTGAACCGTTCCGGGGCCACCCGCTACACAAGGGTGTGTGGACTCCGACGAGGCGCTCCTGGCCGCGGTGGCCGGTGGCGAGCAGGACGCCCTGCGCGCGCTCTACGACCGGCACGCCACCGCCATGCTGCGGCTGGTGCGCCGGATGACGTCGCAGGCCGGGGTCGCGGAGGAGATCCTGCAGGAGGCCTGGCTCGCCATCTGGCGCTCGGCGGGCAGTTTCCGCGGTGACTCCTCGGCGCGCGGCTGGCTGTTCGGCGTGGCCAAGCGGCAGGCGCACAACCACCTGCGCAAGGCAGTGCTGCCGGTCGTCGAGCTGGAGGAGGCGGGCGCCGTGCCCGATCCGGCGGGCGACGTCGAGACGGCGGTGTTCGCCAGGGCGGCGCGCGCGGAGCTGGCGGCGGGCATCCGGGACCTGCCGGAGCACCTGCGGGAGGTGCTGCTGCTCGTGCTCGTCGACGACATGGCCTACCCGGACGTGGCGGCGGTGCTGGACATCCCCGTCGGCACGGTGAAGAGCCGGATGTCCCACGCCCGCAAGCGGCTCGCCGCGGCGCTGGCGACGGCCACGGCGAACCCGGTGGCAGGGAGGCAGGAATGAGCGACCGCATGAGCACGCATCTGACGGACGATCAGCTGGTCGCGGCCGTCGCTCGCCCGGCGACGGGTCACCTCGCGGACTGTGCGGACTGCCGGGCCCGGCTGGCCGGATGGCAGAACATGGCAGGCGCGGCCCGCGCGGTCTCGCACGAGCTGACCGGTGAGTTCAGCACACCCACCTTCGACAGTCTGCTCGGGCCGGTGCTGCCCCAGCCGGAGCCCGCGCCACCGGTCGAGGTGGTCAGCCCCGGGCTGCGCACGTCCTGGCGGCTGGTCGCGATGCTCACCCTCGCCCAGCTGCGGCTGCTTCCCCGTTCGCTCGCCCCGCTCACCCTCCTCGGCTTCGCGGGCAGCGTGCTGCTGGCCGTGCTCACGGCGCGGACGGGGCTGTCGACCGTGTTCTTCGGGCTGGCCGTGACGCTGGTGATCCAGCTCGGCACGCTGACGGCCTGCTCCGCGCGCAGCGATCCGCGGATCGAGCTGATGGCGACCATGCCGGTGACCCCGGCCATGGTGTTCGCGAACCGGATCTTCGTCGTGCTCGCGCTGGACACGCTGCTCGCGCTCGCGGCGTCCGCGGCGGCGTCGGCGCTCGGGGCCCCGGCGGGGGTGCCGGACCTGATCGCGGGCTGGCTCGGCCAGGCGATGTTCGCCTCCGCCGTCGGCGTGGTGTGCGCGGTGTGGCGGTCGACGGCGACCGGCGCGGTGGCCGGGTTCGTCGTCTGGCTCCTCGGCCTCATGGGGACGGTCTTGGGCAGCGGGTTCGCGCACCGGCTGGGGTCGGTCATCGCGCCGCTGTGGTCCACCGCGCCGACGACGCTGCTGGTCGCGCTGCTCCTGCTGCTGGCCGCCGTGCCCGGCATGGGCAGGCCCCGCTACGGCGTGCCGACGGCGTGAACCGATCCGCGCCCGCCGGCTACGTACCTGTCGTGAATGGACTTTGGCTGCACGAGGTCCGCCGTGGCGGACGTCTCGTGCTGGCGTTGCCACTGGCGGCGGCGGTCGTGCTGGGCGGGCTCGTGCCGTCGCTGGGCGCGGGCATCGTCACCAGGACGCTGGTGGCGGACGCGCTGCCGGTCGTGGCGGGGCTCGCGGCGGCGTCGGTGCTGACCGGGGAACGGCTGGTCGAGCTGCACCTGACGCTGCCGGCGCCGTATCCGGCGACGGTCGCGCGCAGGCTCGCCTGGCTCGCGGTGTCGGCACTGGCCGGTGCGGTCGTGCTGGTGGCCGTGCCCGCGGCGGCCGGGGTGCTTTCCGGCGCCGCCGGGGCGCTGGCCGGGGTTGTCGCGTTCACCGCGGCGCTCCTCGGCGTGGCGGCGTACGCCGCGGCGAGGGTGCGGTCGGCGGCCGGGGCGTCGGCGGTGGTGTTCGCCGCCTGGCTGGCCAAGGTGCTGGTCTTCGACCAGGCGATCCGTTCGGTCCCGGTGCAGGTGGTGCTGTTGCTCGCGGCCGGTGTGGTGCTGCTGCGCCTGGCCGCGCGGCGGCTCGGTGATATCGAGGCCCTGTTGCGAGCTACGGAGGAGGCATGAGCGGAGTGCTTTCCCCGGCGTTGAGCGGTACGGTCCGCTACGAGGCGACGCTCGCGCTGCGCCGCCGCGCCGCCTGGTTGTCGCTGGTTCCCTTGTGCCTGCTGGCTTTGCTGCTCGGTCTCGGCTCGCAGGGACTGACGTCGTACACCGACCCGATGGCCCGCATGGGTGCGACGGCGATGATGGTCAACGCGCTCGGCTCGATCGGGGTCGCCATCGCGCTGGCCGATCGGCTGGCCGCGCAACGGCGTCCCGGGCTGCGAGAGCTGCTCGGCGCGACCCCGGCGGGGCCGGTCGGGCGAGCGGCGGGCGTTCTGCTCGGGCCGTGGCTGGTCGCGCTGGTGCCCGTCGCGCTCGTGCTGCTCGCGCTCGGCGCCATCGTGTCGGCCTCCGCCGGGTCCGCGCGGCCGCTGCTGGGCGCGCTGATCGGGCTCGTCACCATCGTGCTGCCCGGATCGCTGCTGCTCACCACGATCGCCACCCTGCTCGGGCTGATCCTGCCCGTCGCCGCGGCACGGATACTGGTCATCCCGCTCTGGTACTGGGCGACGGCGCTGAGCCCGCTCATCCCGGTCCCGACCATCACCGGCACGCTGCTGTCGCCGCTCGGCTCGTACCAGTCGGCGGTGTGGCTGGGGACGCTGCCGCCGCCGGACGAGGGTGGCTGGCTGCATCCGGCCGCGAGCCCGGGCGTCGCCGTGCTCGCCATCGGCGTCACGCTGGCGATGGCGTCGCTGTTCTTCCTGCTCTCCCGCCCGATCCTGACGGTGCGCCGATGAGCATTGGTAACCCGCGCACCAGGACGGAGACCACCCGGTGAACATCACGATCGAGAACCTGACGAAGGTCTACCGCGGTTCGACCGCGGCGCTCGACGGCGTCGGCCTGACCATCGGCGAGGGCATGACCGGCCTGCTCGGCACCAACGGCGCGGGCAAGACGACGCTCATGCGCATCCTCACCGGCACCATCCGGCCGACGTCGGGCAGCGTCGTCGTCGGCGGGCACGATCTGGCCACGAGCGCCGGGCGGACGGCGGTGAAACGCCTGCTGGGCTACCTGCCGCAGGAACTCTCGCTCTACCCGGATCTGAACGGCCGGGAGTTCCTCGACTACGTCGCGCTGCTCAAGGGCATCGACGACAAGCGGGCGAGGCGCGCGCAGATCGACAGCCTGCTCGCCAGGGTCGGTCTGGAAAGCGTTGCCACACAACGGATCAGCCGGTACTCCGGCGGGATGAAGCGGCGGCTCGGGATCGCGCAGGTACTGCTGGGCGATCCCCGGCTGGTCATCGTCGACGAGCCGACGGCCGGGCTGGACCCCGAGGAGCGGATGCGCTTCCGCGCGCTGCTGGCGGGGCTGGGCGGGCACCGGATCGTCATCCTGAGCACGCACATCCTCGACGACGTCGCGCAGAGCTGCGCGCAGGTCGCCGTGCTCGCCACCGGCCGGGTGGCCTACCACGGCACGACGAGCGGCCTGGTCGGCGCGGCCGAGGGGCAGACCCATCTCGTCCGCGCGGCGGCCCAGCCTGCCGGCGACTTCACCGTGGTGAACGCGACGAACACCGCCGAGGGCACCGAATACCGCGTCGTCGGCCCGGTCCCGCCGCCCGGTGCGCGCCCGGTCGCGCCGACGCTGGACGACGGCTACGTCGCGCTGCTGCGCTCGGCGCGGCAGGCGGCGGCGCCGTGACCGATCAGTCCTTTTCGGACAGAAGCGGCTCGAAGCGGCGGTAGGCGTCGATGTCGGTGAAGTGGCGGGCGTAGAGGTCGCCACCGCGGCCGAGGTCGTCGTCCAGCGCGGGCGCGACGTCGACGATGTGCTTGAGCGACAGCGTGATCAGCTCGCCGCGTTCGTTGTGGTGGCTGCCCGATTCCCGCTCGGCGCGCTGTCGCGCCGTTTCGCGTGCTTCTTCCTCGTCACGCGCGAAGACGAGGACGAAGTCTTCGCGATACAGCGTCCGGTAATCGGGCGAGTCGCTGGTCGATTCGTAGAGCACGACGGCGACAAAGGGCTTTTCGATGGCCATGCTTCCTCTCTACCACAATGGCCGGGGCTCCCACCCGGGGAACCCCGGCCACGGGTGCTACTTGTCGAAACGCTTGTCGTTGAGCAACTTCCACGCCTTCACGTCGTCCCGGTCGCCCGCCTGCTTGCCCGCGTAGATCTGGCCGAGGCTGCGGGAAAGGCGGTCGCTCGGGAACTCGCGCCGGATCGAGCCCTTCTTGCAGCGGGAAATGAACTTCGCCGCGATCTCCGCGTGGTTGTTTCCCGCAACGCAGTCGAGCTGCTCGCCGAACGGGGCCGCGACGGCGGCAGGCTCGGCTGCCAGCGCGGACGCGGCGGGCACGACCGTGAAGAACGTGGCGAACACCAGTGCGATCGGTGCGAGGAACCGGACGAACTTCTGCATTTTTCCTCCCCAGGGTAGGGACTTCCGATAACGAGTGCCTGCGGCACGGAAAAGGTGTATCGCGTTCCGCGCGGCGCAGTGGCCGGTTATCGCGAGTTTGGCAGTCCTGTCAGTCATCGGCCCGGGAATACGCGACCCTTGTTCACGTTCGGTCATGACGCTATTCCGCCGGGGTGAGATCGGCGGTCACACATTCGTAGGACGGTTGCACGCAGTGATGCCGCCAGGTAGAGTAATCCGCGCAGTCGGCAGCCAAGCTTTGGGGGAAGTGGCATTGACGACCATGCTCGCGAACAGGCAGGAATGTCGGTACGCACTCGCGCACTGGGGGTTGAGAAACCTTCTTGCCGATAACGCGCACTGGACCGGACCGCACGGAATCGACATCGGTTTCCTGGCGCCGGATCGGCTGATCGCCGAGGGCAGAGACGACGTCCCGATGATCGTGCCCGCGGTGAACGAGGCGCAGGCGCAGTTCCTGGCGCAGCTGCGTGATCGCCTGTGCCTGGCGCCGATCCTCGCGATCGTCGACGATCTGAGCGGGCATCAGACCTACCGGGCGATGATGGGCGGCGCCACCGCGGTGCTCAACCTCGAACTTCCCGTGGGCAAACAGGAATCGGTGCTGCAGGCGTTGTTCGAGAGCTACCCGGGGGCCGAGGGCGCCCGGCTCCGCCCGGTGCCACGGGCGGGCGAGCGATGTCGGCTGGGCCGGCACGACCGGCAGCCGCCGGCGGGCGAGGCCAGGACGGACCACTCCGAGCTGCTCGTGAGGCTGCTCTGCGGTTCGAACACCATCGCGGCCATCGCCCGCCGGTTCTACTGTTCCGAACGCTCCATGTACCGCCGGGTGCGGCGGCTCTACGACACCCTCGGCGTCGCCAGCCGGTCCGAACTGCGGACCCTCATGGCCCGGCCGTCCTGAATCCCGAGCGTCCCCAGCACGCGGCTTTCCGGCCGGAGCGCCCAGGAAACCAGCGCGCAGACCGCGAACAGCCCTGGCCAGAAGAGATGGCTCGCGCTGGAGCCGGCCGCCGCGTGGGACGCGACGGCGCCGGTCAGCTCGAAGAAAGTCCCGGCGTAGGCCCATTCCTTGAGCCGGGGGAATCGCGGCACCGCGATCGCCACGGCACCCAGGATCTTCCAGATCCCGAGGATCGTCAGGACGTAGGGCGGGTAGCCGATCTTCACCATGCCTGCGAGGGTGCCCGGCCAGCGCATGAGATCGGCCAGGCCGCCGGACACCCAGGTGAACACGATGACGGCGGTCGTCAGCCAGTAGAGGATCCGCGTCGCCTTGACCATGTCACGGCTCCTGGATGAGGCCGATGGCGTTGCCGTCGGCGTCGGTCACCGACGCCACGAGCTTGCCGCCGCCGACGTCCTTGACGTCCTGCTGGGGCTGGGCACCGCCGTCGAGCAGCTCCTGGAGGCTGCTCTTGAGGTCGTCGACCCGGTAGTAGCCGACCGGCATCGTCATACCCTGCGCGTGTCCGTGGGGATTGAGCCCGATGTGCAGGCCCCCGGCGGTGAAGCTGACGTAATAGGGCTCGTCCATTTCGGGCGGAGCGCCGAGCAGCCCGCTGAACCGCTCTTTGGCTTTCGCGAGGTCCTTGACGGGGTAGATGATCGTCGTGATGCCTTCGGGCATGGCGTACTCCTCGAACGGTTTGTCACATCGGCGCGATTTCGCCGGTCAGTGGTATGACAGCCCGCGACGAAGGAATGTGACCATGACCGACCACGACCGGCTGACCTCGCGATTCGAGGAGCACCGCCCGCAGCTGAAGGCGGTGGCCTACCGGATGCTGGGTTCGGTGGCCGAGGCCGAGGACGCCGTCCAGGAGGCCTGGCTGAAGCTCGATCGGGCCGACACCAGCGAGGTGGCGAACCTCGGCGGCTGGCTGACGACCGTCATCGGGCGCATCTGCCTGAACATGCTCCAGGCGCGCAAGTCGCGGCGGGAGGAGCCCACCGGAGTACGGCCGGACGAGGCTGTCGCGAGTCCCGCGGACGGCGACGATCCCGAGCAGGAGGCCGTGCTGGCCGACTCGGTCGGGCTCGCGCTGCTGGTCGTCCTCGACACGCTGGCGCCGCCGGAGCGGCTCGCGTTCGTGTTGCACGACCTGTTCGGCGTGCCCTTCGACGAGATCGCCGCCATGGTGGACCGCTCGCCCGCCGCGGCCCGGCAGCTCGCCAGCCGCGCGCGGCGCCGGGTGCGGGGTGCGGACAGCGCCGCCCCCGATCCGGCCCGGCAACGTGAGATCGTCGTCGCCTTTCTCGCCGCTTCGCGGGGTGGCGACTTCCAGACCCTGCTTTCCTTGCTGGCACCGGACGCCGTGCTCCACGCCGACGCCGCCGCGGTCGAGATGGGGGTGCCTCGCGAAACGGGCGCTGCCGCCGTGGCGAAGACCTTCGCAGGACGCGCTCACGCGGCGAAGCTCGCCTTCATCGACGGCGCCGCCGGAGCGGTGTGGTCAGCGGGCGGGCGGCCGCGCGTCGTGTTCGCCTTCACGATCGAGGACGACCGGATCGTCGCGATCGACATGCTCGCCGATCCCGCGCGGCTCAGCGAGTTCGACCTGGTGATCGCCGAATCTCGACGACGGCGTTGACATTCCGCGGTGATCGGCTCATGCTCCCTGACGGTCACTCGAACGAACGGGGGCACTGGCGCATGTCCGGACTTCGTCAGCTCGAAAAGCCCCCGAGACGCCGGGTACGCGGGTCCCGCCGGTGGGCGCTGGTCGCCGCGGTGTCGGTGCTCACCGCCGGGTTGACCGGCGTCGCCCGCGCCGACGACGCCGTCGTCAACGGGTGTGTGACGAGTGTGCCCGATCCGGGCACCACCGCTCCGGTTTCGATCTGTTACACGGTTTTCCGGCCGCCAGGCGCCTCGGCGGACAAGCCGGTGCCGCTGATCTTCGACAGCCACGGCTGGGGCGGCAGCCGCGCCACGGCGGCGTCCGCCTTCGCGGACTTCCTCGGCGCGGGGTTCGGGGTGCTGAGCTTCGACCAGCGGGGCTTCGGGCAGAGCGGCGGGCAGGCGCAGCTCGAGAACCCGGACTACGAGGGCCAGGACGTGCAGCGCCTCGTCGACCTCGTCGCGGGCCTGGACTGGGTGGCGAAGCAGGCGCCCGGCGACCCGGTGCTCGGCGCGATGGGCGGTTCGTACGGCGGTGGCTACCAGTTCGTCGGGGCGTTCAGCGAACTCCGTGATCGGGGTAGGACGCGCTTCGACGCGCTCGCCCCGCAGATCACCTGGTACGATCTCGCCGGAAGCCTTGCCCCGCAAGGGGTTCCGCGCAGCGAATGGCCGCTGCTGCTCTACCTGGCCGGGATCCCGTCCAACGCGAATCCGCCGGTCGTGACCACCGGCCTGCTCGAGTCGCTGGCGACCGGGAACTTCCCGGATTCGCTCGCCGCGTTCATGGCGCACAATGGTCCACAGTGGAATGTCGGTCAGGGCCGCCGTCTCGACATTCCCGTCCTTTTCGGACAGGGCATCACCGACAACCTGTTCCCGCTCGAACAGGGTCTGAAGAACTTCCAGAACGCGTTGACTCCACAGGCACGCTCGCACAGCATCTTCGTCGGCTACAACGGCGGTCACACGCTGCCGAGCGTTTTCCCGCCCGGCGCGCCGGGGGCTGTCGACGTCTTCTCCTCGGCCCAGGCCACAGGCGATCCTTGTTCGGCGCAGCTCGGTGGTAGCGACTTCCGCGCGCTGTCCCTGCGGTTCTTCACTGAACAGCTGCTGGGCAAGCCGACCGGGCTCGGCGGGCAGGGGACCTACCACCTGGCGACGCTCGGCGGGCGCTGTCAGACCGTCGAGTCCACGGCAGCCAATACCGCGATTCCGGTCGGCACCCTCAGCAGCCCGGTCGGCCTTGGCCTGCCACAGTCCATTCCGCTCGCGCGGGGCCCGGTGACGATCGCGGGAACGCCGACGCTGGACGCCGGCGTCACTTCGACCTCGCCGGACGGCCGGTTGTTCATGGCGTTGTCGGTCGGCACCAGTGCACTGGACGCGAAGATCGTGCAGAACAACATGCTTCCGCTGCGCCAGCTCGGCGGCACGGAACAGCGGTCCGGCGTCGAGCTGCCGTCGGTCGCGGTGGACGTCCCGGCGGGGCAGTCGCTTTTCCTCACCGTGTCACCGATTTCCGATCTGTCGTTCGCGCACGGTAGCCGGATTCCCGGAATCATGACGCTCCAGAACACCGTCGTACGGCTGCCCGTGGTGCGCTGAACCGCGGGCAGCCGGTTATTCGCTGATCGTGAACACGCGTCATTTCCGCGCCGCTTTCCGTTAGCTTCGAACGAGTAACGGATCGCGAGTGGTGGAGGCGTCGATGGGCACGGTCGAGGTTCCGCACGCGCGGCGGTTTGTGCCGTCGTACGTGGAGAACACGAGTTACGGCGTGAAGGAGAGCAACCCGTACAACCGGTTGTACGAGGACAGGATCATCTTCCTCGGCACCCCGATCGACGACGCGTCCGCCAGTGACGTCATGGCGCAATTGCTCCAGCTGGAGGGCGACGATCCCGACAGCGATATCGAAATCTACCTCAATTCCCCCGGCGGTTCGCTCACCGCGATGATGGCCATTTACGACACGATGCGGTACGTCCGTTCCCGTATTCGCACGGTCTGCCTCGGCCAGGCGGTTTCGGCCGCGGCGCTGATTCTCGCCGCGGGTTCGCCGGGAATGCGGCTTTGCCTGCCCAACGCACGCGTGCTGATCCAGCAGCCGGCGATCGAGAGCGTGTACGGGCACACGTCGGATCTGCTCATCCAGGCCGCCGAACTGCAGCGGATGCGGAGCCTGATGGAGTCCGCTTTCGCCGAGCACACCGGGAAAACGGCGGATCAGGTGCACGAGGACATCGAGCGCGCCGCCATCTTCACCGCCGACGAAGCCCTGCGGTACGGGCTCGTCGACGAGGTCGTGCCCTCCCGGAAGTTCACGGTCGCGTGAGATGATCCTCGAACCAGCGCGAGATCTCCTCGTCGACCACCTTGGTCACGGGCGACTGGGGAGCTGGCTCCAGCCCCGGCTCGTCGGCAAGAGGGTGGGCGAGGCCGGGCACGGTCGTCAGCCGGATGTCCTCGGGCCGCGTGTACCGCTCGCGCAGGGCATCGACCAGCTCGACGGCGTCCTTCCGCAACGACGGGTGGTCCTCCTCGCCGCTGACCAGCAGCAGTGGGACCTGCGGCGTGCGGGCCGCGAGCTCGTCGGCGAGCGCGACGAAGTCCAGCCGATCGGCGGCGGCGTGTGCTTCCGGCGTCCATGTGTACGGCCCGGTCATCGGTTCGACCAGGCCCACCACCGAGCGTGCGCGGACGCCCGGGTTGACCAGCGCCGCGGCCCGGACCGGGAACCGGTTTTCGACCAGGTGCCGCAGGACGACGGCACCACCGAGCGAACCGCCGGCGAGCCCGATCGGGCCGTCGTCGAGCGGGAACCGTTCGCGTAGTTCGGTCAGCGCGGCCGGGAACTCATCGGTGGCCTGGCGCACGAACGCGTCCACAAAGGACAGCATCGCGTCCTCCCTGATGACCGCCGCGGCAGCGGCCGAACCGCCCTCGGGCATTCGCGCCCCGGACAGCGGCATGCCGAGGTGGATCCGCCATGCGGGCACCGTGTGCATCGGCAGCGCGGCGGCGAAGGCGGCGTTCGTGCGGGGCGCGTCGAGCATGTGCCAGGTGATCACGAGCGGGGCCGGGCTCGCGGCGTCGCCCGCCGGTGGCAGTGCGGTGAAGGGCACTCCCGCGGCGGTGCCGGTGATCGGTTCGCTGCGCTCGCTCATGGCGTTCCCCCTTGTGTCGTCCGGATTCTGTCACCCTAGACCGGGGGTGACACGAGAAACCCCTTGTCCGCCAAGGGCGAAACCCGCCTTGCTCAGCCGATCGTGAAGCCCGTGTCGCGAACGCGCCGTAGGGGACGTTGAGCGTCGCGAACGGCGCGTTCGCGACATGCGTCAACCGGCCGTCCCGAGGCTTGACAGTGCTAGTCATTTCAGTCAATACTGAAATGACTAGCACTTGAGAGGTGAGGCTCATGATCGTTCGGCCGGAAGAGGTCCGGTTCCCCAGTCTCGGCACGTGCTGCGCCGGTGACCTGTACCTGCCCGAGGAGACGCCGGCGCCGGCGTTGGTGCTCGGCCACAGTGGCGTCATGGTGAAGGAGGCGCTGAGTGTCTTCGCGTCGTACTTCGTGCGCGCGGGGTTCGTGGTGCTGGCCATCGACTACCGCACGGTCGGGGCCAGCGAGGGGGAACCTCGGGGGCTTGACCACCCGGAGCGGCAGGCCGAGGACTTCCGTAGCGCGATCTCGTACCTGCGGACGCGGTCCGAGGTGGAGCCCGAGCGGATCGGTCTGTGGGGCGTCAGCGTCGGCGGTTCCGTCGCGGTGCAGGCCGCGGCGCTCGACCGGCGGGCGAAGTGCGTCGTCGTGCAGAGCCCGAGTGTCTGGGACGGCTGGCGGTACCTGGAACGGCTGCTCGGCAGCGAGGGACTGCGTGCGCTGCGTGATCGGCTCGACGAGGACTGGGAACGCCGGTACCGCACGGGCGAAAGCGCCCGCGTCCCGCACCTGACGCTGGACCACGAGAACGTCAAGCACGGGCCGGAGCTGTCCGCCCAGTTGTTTCCCAGCTACCGCAACGAAAAGACACTCGACTCCACCGAGCACCTGCTGACCTTCGCGCCGGAGAACCTGATCCACCGGCTCGCGCCGACGCCGCTGCTGATGATCGCGAACGGCGGGCACGACCCGTACCACCTGCTCGACGAGGCGCAGAGCGCGTTCGCCAAGGCAGGCGAGCCGAAGCGGCTCGAAGTCCTGCCGTATGACGTCCTCGGGCTGTACACCGGCCCCGGCCTGGAAGAGGCGATGGGGCTGGCCGTCGACTGGTTCGACCGCTACCTGCGCCGGACCCGCCTGGCCACCGCCACACCGGCGCCGACACGCGAGACGGTGGCCGCTGTGAAACAGTGATCGGCTGAGGACACGGGCGAGGAGTGGGCGACATGGTTGACGAGGACCGCATCACGCGATGGGTGGAGCGGGTGGCCACCTTCTGCGTCGACGAGTGGGGGTTGCCGCCCATCACCGGGCGGATCCTCGGCTGGCTGATGATCAGCGACCCGCCCGAGCAGTCCGCCGGCGAGATCGCCGACGTCATCTCGGCGAGCCGCGCCTCGCTCACCTCCAACATGCGCTTCCTGACCGTGATCGGGCTGGTCCGCAAGGTCCGCCGCCCCGGCGACCGCACCGCGTACTACCGCATCGAGGACGACGCGTGGCAGAAGGTCGTCCAGCGCAAGCTCGACAGCCTCGGCGCCTTCGGCGAGATTGCCGACGAAGGGCTCTCCATCGCCGGGACGGACAAGTCCCGCACTCAACGTATCCGGGCCGCCCAGGAATCCTTGACCTGGCTGCGGGACATCGCGGCCCGGAATCCCCTGAAACCCTAGGAAATCCCATGAGTGTCCGGCTCGATCTCGGACCGATTCAGGAAACACTGCTGCTCACGCTGCACGCCCGCGCGCTGGACAGCCGGGCGCCCGCCCCGATCCTCGGTGATGTCCGTTCCGCCGAGATCGAGGAGCGGATCGACTACGACTTCGCCAAACTCAAGGTGAAGGCGAGCCTGATCACCGGCACCGCCCTGCGGGCCAGGAAACTCGACGACGCCGTCCGCCGCTTCGTCGGCGCCCATCCGGACGCAGTCGTGCTCGACCTCGGCTGTGGGCTCGACACCCGGGTCTTCCGCTGCGATCCGCCCGGCGGCGTCGACTGGTACGACGTCGACTTCCCGGAGGTGGTGGCGTTCCGGCCACGGTTCCTCCCGGACCGGTCGCGGCTGATCGGCGCCGATCTGAGCACGCCGGGCTGGGCGGCAGCACTGCCGGGTAACCGGCCCGCGATGATCGTCGCGGAAGGTCTGCTGCCGTTCATGCCGGGGGATTCGTTCCCGCGGATGATCCGCGAACTCACCGGTCACTTTCCGAGCGGGGAGCTGGTACTCAATGGCTACACGCGATTCGCGGCATGGGCGATGAAGTATCACCCGTCGATCAAGGCGCTGGACATCAAGGCGGCGCAAGGCTTCGACGATGCCCGGGAGCCGGAGGGCTGGGGTGCCGGGCTCACACTGGCCGAGGAGCAGGTGCTGACCCGCGTCCCAGAGGTGGCCGCGTTTCCCCAGCCGTTGCGTGCGTTCACCCGGCTGATGGCGCACAGCACCGCGATTTCGCGGCAGGGCGGGCGAGTACTGCGGTACCGCTTCTAGGGTTTCCGGCCCATCAGCCGGAGCAGCCGCTCTTGCTGCGACGCGCTCGGTGTTTCGTCGGGGGCGGCGAAGAAGCGATGTGTGGTCGTGCTCGCCGTCGGGCTTTCGTCCAGTCCTTTGTAGATGGTCTCCAGATTGTCGCCGATCCAGGCGATCAGCTCGGCGTCGAGCTTCTCGTCCGCGCCGATGGCCCGCGCGAGGTCCCAGGTGTGGATGACGCTGTCCGTCGTCCGCACGGCGAGCGCCTGCCGTCCGGGCACTTTCCCCAGCGGGTAGTCGAGAAGCCGGTCGAGCACCCCGGGCCGGGCGAACGCCTCGGCACACTGTTCGACGGACCGGACGTACGCGCCGGCCGGGTCGTCGCCGAGCGCGTCGGCGTCCCGGAGCCGGACGAAGTCCGCGCTGTCGCCACCCTCGGCGAGGCGGATGTAGTTGAGGTTGCCGCGCGTCATGTGGTTGACCAGCGCGCGGACGTTCCACGCTGTGCACGGCGTCGGCCATGTCCATTGGTCCTGCCGGGCTTCCCGCAGGCGTCGTTCGAAGTCCTTGCCGGACAGGAGAAACCGGTCGAGGATCGGGTCCATGGGGGACAGTGTCGCCGATGCGGGCCGATTCGACCGGCGGTTTTCGGACGTTACTGTGGCGGCTTGTCCGCCGGAAATCGGAGGGTTGTTCCGTAGCGGTCGGCCAATGCCTGCCAGTGGCGTTGCGCGGCGGTTTCGTCGTAGGCCGGATTGTCCGGAACGGCGAATCCGTGTTCGGCGGGGTTCCCGCCGTGGAAGGACGCCGCGGCCGCCACCCTGCGGGGTGTGCAGGGTGGCGGCGCGGTCGCCGTCTTCGGTGCGGATGGTGACATCCGTGCGGGGAATACGGCCAAGTTGTCGCCGACAGCCTTGGCGCACAGCGGATATCGCTGACGTCGGAACACGGACGTCACAGGGCGGTGGCCGCCAACCAGTCGTCCAGCAACTCGCGATCGCCGGTGACCTCGACTCGGTGGTCGGTGGGTGGCAGGCGGCGGGCGAACACCAGCATGAGGTCCCGCACCGGCCCGTTCACGGTGACGTCGGCGCCGTTCGCCGAGCGGTCCCAGCTGAATCCGTCCGGCGTGCGGGTGATCCGCCACCCGGCAGGCAGGTCCTGGGGCTGCCAGCGGAGGGTCTGGCCGTCGCCGCGCAGCGCGGCGAGCGAGGCTCTCAGCGACGTCGCGTTCGGCGCTGACAGGATGTCCATGGCTTCGCTGATCACGTCCTCGGCGAGGTCGGCGGCGATCTCGTACGGCTTTCCCGTGGCGAGTGCCGCGTCGGCGTGGTGCACGACCGTTTCGGCCAGCATCCGGCGCAACCAGAACGCGGCGGGACGTTCACCGATAGGTGTCCACAGAGGACTTGAAGCACCGGCCTCCCTTACCGCGTCGATGAGTTCGGCGGCGCCGTCGCACAGCCAATGCGGCCAGCTCGGCGGCTCGCCGGGCTCGGCCACCAGCGGATCGGGAAACGCGGCGGCCGTGCGAGTGCGCACGATGCCCGCTGCCCAGCGATGAGCCTGGCCGATGTGGCCGACCAGCTCCCTGATGGTCCACAGTGGACATGTCGGCACCGCGGTGCCCGGAGGCACGGCTTCGACGACGGCGGCGACCGCGCCGGCCTGTTCGCGCAGGCCCTCGGCGAGACGGTCGAATCCGAGAGTTTCCATGGGCGTTGCTCCCTTCCTGACGTGTCCGTACGGTAGGAATTCCACTGGGGTGGAGGTTCGACGAAAAGTGACCGAGGACACATCGCTGGGTATCGGCGAGCTGGCGCGGCTGACCGGCGTTCCCGTGCGCACGATCCGGTTCTACTGCGACGAGGGCATCGTCGGCTCGGCGCGCAGCGCGGGCGGGCACCGCAGGTTCGACGCCTCGGCCGTCGAACGCCTCGGCCTGGTGCGGCGGCTGCGCGGGCTCGGGCTGGGGCTGCCGTCGATCACGCGGGTGCTCACCGGCCAGCGTTCGCTCGCCGAGGCCGTCGCCGCCGAGCGGGCCACGCTCGACGTCGAGCTGGCGGCGCTCGCCTGGCGTCGTGCCTCGCTGCGTGCCGTCGAGGAAGCCGCACCGGCCGACCGGGCGGCTCGGCTCGACCTGCTCGCCGCGGTCCAGGACGGCGCCGCCGCCCGCGACACGCTCGCGACGTTCTGGCGCCGCTTCTACCTCGGCCCGGTGCCCGCCGACACCGTCGACATGTTCCTGTCCGTGAGCGTGCCGCAGCCTCCGTCGGACCCGACTCCCTCGCAGGTGGTCGCCTACGCCGGGTTGGTCACGCTGGTCGGAGACCCGGCGTTGCGCGGGAAGTTGCGTACCCGCGCGCGGCTCTTCGCGGACCTGATCTCCGATGAGACCGCGCTGCACTCCGCCGTCGGGGAGGCATGCGAACTTGCCCGGCTGCTGGTGCTCGCCGGTCGGCGTCCCGGGCCGGGCCCCGCTCTCGACCGGTTCGTCGCGGCCTACGCGTCGGCCCGGCGAACCCGGGACACGCCCCTGTTCCGGCGCGAGCTGGTGACGCACACCGCCGCCGACCGCGATCCGCGCCTGCGCCGGTACTGGTCGCTCGTCGGTGAGGTGACGGGTGAGCCGGTGACGGTCGGGACAAGCCACCACTGGCTGCTCGACGCGTTGGAGCGTTCGGCCCGCTGAACGAGTGTGGCTCGCGGCCGACCGGGAATAGCAGTGCCGAGCATCGACGTGTTTCTGCCGTGAGGCCGGTGGACGCTCGCCAGCCGAGTTCCGGGATGGTGACGAAGTGGCCAGCAGCTATCTGACCGATGTGCCGGGACGACGGATGGTCGGGGACGGCGGTGTACGGAACCGAGTCGCCGGGCCGCAAGTACCCGAGCAGTGCATCGTGAGGACGGCGAAAGTCCTGGTGTAAAGCGCGTTTTCATCCCACCTGCTCTATGGGTGGGGCATGGGGCGAGGCAACGCCTACCGTGACACGGGACCAGGGAGGTCTCGGTCACCTTCGGGCAGTCACTCCGGGCGGCTTAGGTTCTGAGGTGGATGGTGTTTCGTCGTGGTGTGCGGGTGGCGTCGAGCCAGGCGGGTGGGATGAATTCTGGTAGTCCGTCGGTGGTGATGCGGACTTCCCATGGGGAGTGGTGGATGAGCTTGTGGTGGACGGAACAGAGGAGGACGAGATTGTCCACTTTGGTCTCGCCGTGGTGTGCCCAGTAGGTCACGTGGTGCGGCGTGCAACGGTAGGCGGGGACATTGCATCCCGGGAAGGCGCAGCCGCCGTCGCGACGGGTGAGGGCTCGTCGGATCGCCGGAGTGGCGAGGCGTTGGGCCCGTCCCACATCGAGGGGTTCGCTGTGCGAGCCCAGCACCATCGGAATGATCTTGGCGTCACAGGCCAGCCGTCGTGCTTCGGCGGCGGTGATCTCGCCGAGCAGATCAAGAGTCGCCTGCCCGATCCCGGTCCGTAGTTCCTTGAGCCCGACGGTGACGACAATGTGCGTGGCTTCTCCGGCCTGTGTCGGCAGGTCGGGATGTTCGGCCCACATCCGCACCAGCTCCGAGAACGCACACCCGCGCCGCTCCCACTGGGTTCGGGTATCGCGTCCCTCCTCTTCGGTAGCCGGACGGGGCTTCGCCAGCGGATCCAGCATCGCCTGAAGCCGGGCGGAGGTCTCGTCGTCCACCCGGGCCTTGATCTGGTGCCCGCCATCCCGATGTGGAGCGATGGAGAACTCGGGCTGGAAGGGTTTCGGTTCCCGGGTTTTCGGTTCCCGACCGTCCGGATCAAGCTGACTCAACAAACGCCGCCCGGCGGCACGGATCTCCCGGGGCCCGGCGGCGCGGGCCAGTTCGGCGAGGATCTTTTCCGCCTGCTCCCGCTGATCCACCGGCACCGTCTTTGGAAGCGTGTCCAGCACGCGCAGGATCTCGTCGATCTGGGCGGCGCCGATCGCGCCCTCGGATGCGGCCTGCGCGGTGGCGGGTGCCGTAGGTGGCTGTTCGCCGGTGGTGAGATCGCGGGTGCCGTTCAACGCCAATGCCCGTGGCGCGCGTGCTTTCGCTTCGGCGTAGGGGATGTTCAGCGTCTCCTGCAACAGTCGCACGAGGCTTCCATAGCCGGTGGTATCGCGGATGCCGCGTCGTTCGAGTTCGGCCATGACCTCGCCCTGCACGGCGGCTTCCCGCCGCTGCACGGATTCGGACTCGAGGAGTCGTGTCAGCAGGCAGTCGACATCGACGCGCCACCACTCGGTGGGCGTTGCGGAGGTGTTGCTGTCGACTGCCACAACATCAACGATACGCCGCCTGATCGAACATGTGTGCTATCGATCGGGTGAACCTGTGACACGCAATTTTCCTTGCTGTGTAAGGGTTCTAGCTCATCTTGTATCCGCACGGGGTAAGGTGGGCACGGTGAGTTCTGGGGTGGTGTGCGGGTAGCTACCCGTATGACCGGTGCGTTTCCGGCCAGGGCGCGGCACACGGCTGACGCCCTTGGAGCAGTATCACCGGATTCTCATTCACTTTGCCCGCATCCTTCCACGCCGCCGGTCACGACTAGCTCGCTCCGAATCAAACTCGCGGCTGTAACCGCGTCCCAAGGACTGGACGGCTGAACCCACGACGGGGTGAAGATCAGGACATCGGGCGCCAAACCACCACCCGGTTGCCGATTCACAGGTTCCTTTGAGGTTGTGCCCAGGCTTCTCCCGCACCCGCTCGACATACCTGGAGTAGGCCCGGCAGGCGGGTCGGGGGACGGATTCGGGACGGGTGGTCGGCTTGAGTGGTGTGATCGCGCCAGGGGAACGTGCCGGGGGCGGGGGTGCTCGCGGCCCGGCGGGGCGGACGGCGACGGTCGACGTCGTGATCCCGGTGTACAACGAGGAACGGTCGTTGCCGGGGTGTGTCCGGGTGTTGCACGAGTATCTCAGCGAGCAGTTCCCGTTCGAGTGGACGATCACCGTGGTGGACAACGCCAGCACGGACGCGACCCACCAGGTCGCCACCGCGCTCGCCGGCGAGATCGAGGGCGTGCGGGTGCTGCACCTCGACCGCAAGGGCCGGGGGCTGGCACTGCGGACGGCGTGGGGCTGGAGCGACGCCGACATCGTCGTCTACATGGACGTCGATCTGTCCACCGGGCTCGACGCGTTGCTGCCGCTGGTGGCCCCGCTGACCAACGGGCATTCCGACGTCGCGATCGGCTCGCGGCTGGCGGCCGGGTCGCGGACGGTACGCGGGCCCAAGCGCGAGCTGATCTCACGGTGCTACAACTGGCTGATCCGCATGTCGCACGGGGCGGGGTTCACCGACGCCCAGTGCGGATTCAAGGCCGCGCGCACCGACGTCGTCCGGCCGCTGCTGGAGCACCTCGAGGACGATTCCTGGTTCTTCGACACCGAGCTTCTCCTGCTCGCCGAGCACAACGGCCTGCGGGTGCACGAGGTCCCGGTCGACTGGGTCGAGGACACCGACACCCGCGTCCACGTGGCGAGTACCGCGCTCGACGACGTCCGCGGGCTGATCCGGGTGGCCAGGAACAAGGCGAGTGGCGCGGCGAAGGTGGCCGAGTTGCCGCGACGGCCCGATCCCGCACCGATCCATCCGGACGCCGTACTCGCGCGCCGGGAAACAGGGCTGTTGTGGCAGGTCCTGTCGTTCGCGTTGATCGGGGTGATCTCGACTGCCGCGAACCTCGCGTTGTACGCGTTGTTCCGCACGGTGTGGCCGTTGCTGGTGGCCAATTTCGCGGCGTTGACCATCACGACGTTGTTCAACACCGAGGCGAACCGGCGGCTGACGTTCCTCGGCGCGCGGGGATCCACCGGGCGCGTGCATTGCCAGGGGCTGCTCGTTTTCGCGCTCTATTACGCGTTCACCTCCGGCGCGCTCCTCGCGTTGCACGCGTTCGTCGCACACCCTTCGACCGCGCTGGAACTGTTCGTACTGCTGGTTTCTTCGGCGATCGGCACCGCCGGGCGGTTCGTGCTGCTCCGCGGCTGGGTTTTCAAACACACCGAAAGGAAGGCGTCCGCATGACGACGGCAGCCCGGCCCGCCGAGACCACGAGCGTGCCGCCCGGCGAAACGACGGCCGCACCCACCCGTCCGAGATGGCAGCCGTACGCGCTGGCGGCGATCGTGGTGCTGTCCCTGCTGCTCTACGGCTGGGGAATCGGCTCGGAAGGCTGGGGGAACACGTTCTATTCGGCCGCGGTCAAGTCGATGGGGCAGAGCCTGACGAACTTCCTCTTCGGCGCCTACGACCCGGCAGGCGTGGTCACCGTGGACAAACCGCCGATGGCGTTGTGGCCGCAGGTGTTCTCGACCTGGATCTTCGGGTTCCACGGCTGGTCGCTGTTGCTGCCCCAGGTGATCGAGGGCGGTGCGGCGGTTTTCCTGTTGCACCGCACCGTTCGCCGGTGGGCGGGGGAGAACGTCGCGTTGCTGGCCGCACTGGTCCTCGCGCTCACCCCGATCACGGTCGCGATCAACCGGGACAACAACCCGGACACGCTGCTCGTCCTGCTGTGCGTCGCCGCGGCGTACGCGTTCACGCGGTCCGTGGAACCGGGGATCACCTCCCGCAGCGCGACGAAATGGTTGCTGCAGGCCGCTTTCTGGTGCGGCTGCTGTTTCGTCACCAAGATGCTGGCCGGGTGGATGATCGTGCCGGCGCTCGGGCTCGCGTACCTGTTCGGCCGGAACGCGCCGTGGCAGCGCAAGGCACTCGACCTGCTGATCGCGACCGGCGTCCTGCTCGTCAGCTCGCTGTGGTGGGTCGCGCTGACGGCCTGGTGGCCGGGCGAGAAGCCCTACATCGGTGGCAGCGCCGACGGTTCGGCCTGGGACCTGATCATCGGCTACAACGGGCTCGGCCGGGTCTTCGGCCAGAAGATCGGCCCGAACGGCGGCAGTATGGGCGGTCCGGGTGGTCCGGGCGCCATGGTGGGCGGACCCGGCGGGCCCGGTGGCGGGCCGGGTCCCGAGTTCACCGTGGGAGCCGGTTTCGGCGGGGACGCGGGGATTTCCCGGCTGTTCGGCAGCGAGGTCGGCGGGCAGATCAGCTGGCTGATCCCGGCCGCGCTGCTGGTGCTGATCGCCGTCGCGGTCGCGGGCGTGCTCCGGTGGCGCCGCAAGGAACCCGCGGATCACTTCGGGCGCGCGGGCTGGTGGCTGTGGGGTTCGTGGCTGGTCGTGATCGGCCTCGTGTTCAGCTACCAGGAGGGCATTTTCCACTCCTACTACACGACGCAGCTCGCGCCCGCGATCGCCGCGCTGATCGCCGCCGGCGCCGCGGTGTTCTGGCGCTACTACCGCGCTCCCGCCGGGTATTCGTGGCTGCTGCTCCCCGCCGGGGTCGCGCTGACCGCGGTCTGGGCGTGGGTGGTGATCTCCCGCGACACGTCGTGGCACGGCTGGCTGCGGTACGCCGTCGCGGCCGCCGGGGTGCTGGCGGTGGCCGGGCTGGTCGTCGCCCGGCTGGTCAAGACCGGGGCCGGGGCGCGGGTCGCCGCGGTACTCGGCGTGGTCACGATGCTGGTGACGCCCGGGGCCTGGTCGGTCGCCAAGGCGGCGATGTCCACCGGTGGCGGCCTCGGTGGGGGCACGTTGCCGTCCGCCGGTCCGAACACCGGGATGCCGGGCGGGATCCACATCGCGAGCGGCGGCGGGCCGGGCATGCCGAACGTTCAGGAACTCGAGGAGATCATGACCACGGGCAAGACGCCCGGCGGACGCCGGATCGGCGGGGCCGAGCTTTCCGAGGAGCAGCGCGGAATCCTCGACTACGTCACCGCGCACAGTGGCGACGCGAAGATCAAGCTCGCGGTCGAGGGCGGCTCGATGGGCTCGGCGGGCTACATCATCAACAGTGACGCCACGATCATCGGGATGGGCGGGTTCATGGGCGGTGACGACGCGCCCAGCGTCGACAAGCTGGCCGCGTGGCAGCGCGACGGCGCACTCGGGTTCGTGCTCAGCAGCGCCAAGGAGGACGCGAACAAGCAGGGCCGTCGCGGCGGGCTCGGGATGTCCGAGGCGTCGACCGCGCGTATCGCGTGGGTCCAGCAGCACTGCACGGCGGTGCCGCCGAGCGCGTACGGCGGTTCCGCGCCCGAGCCGCGGACCGGGCAGCGGATGATGCTGCCGGGTGGCGAATCGGACACGCTGTACGACTGCCGGGGCAAGTAGATGTCACTCGAACGGGTGAGTCGCCGGGAAGGACGTCGTGGTTCACGCGGACTTCCCGGCGGCTCGCTCATCCTGAACCGGTGAACGAGACCACCCCGCAGCCCGCCACCGTGCTGGTGGTCGACGACGAGCCGAACATCCTCGAACTGCTTTCCGCCGCGCTGCGGCTGAGCGGGTTCGAGGTGCATTCGGCGGACACCGGCACCGAGGCGATGGCCATCGCCGCCCGCGCCGCCCCGGACATCGTCGTGCTGGACGTGATGCTGCCGGACTACGACGGGTTCACCGTGGCCACGATGCTCCGCGCGGCCGGGAACCAGGTGCCGGTGCTGTTCCTGACCGCGCGCGACGCCGTCGAGGACCGGATCGCCGGCCTGGTCGCGGGCGGGGACGACTACGTCTGCAAACCGTTCAGCCTGGACGAGGTCGTGCTACGGCTGAGGGCGATCCTGCGCCGGACCAAGAGCGCCGAAGGCACCGAGGAGTCCGCCGGGCGGCTGCGGTACGCGGATCTGGAGCTGGACGAGGACGCGCACGAGGTGCACCGCGGCTCGCGGCCGATCCGGTTGTCGCCCACGGAGTTCAACCTGCTGCGGTACCTCATGCTCAACGCCGAGAAGGTGGTCAGCAAGGGACAGATCCTCGATCGGGTGTGGCATTCGGAGTTCGACCGGGACAGCAGGATCGTCGAGTCCTACATCAGCTACCTGCGGCGCAAGATCGACGCGCACGATCCGCCGCTGATCCACACCATCCGCGGCGTCGGCTACACGCTCAGGCTCGCCCCGGGCCGGGCGGACGACCGGCCCGCACCGTGATCCGCCGTCGCCGCTGGACGCTGCGGACGCGCCTGCTGCTGGCGCTGCTCGCGCTGACCGGGATCGGGCTCGCCGCGTTCGGGATGCTGAGCGTGACGCTGCTCGACAGGTCCCAGCTCGACCGGGTCGACAGCCAGCTGGCGGTGATGGCGGAGAACGTCGCCTCGCCGGACCGTCCGCCGCCGCGTCCGCCGGTGGAGCTGAACTCCGCGGAACGGCTGCCGACGGACTTCCGCGTGTTCTTCTTCCAGACCGCGGGCGAACTGACCGACCAGGTCGGGGTGACCAGCAAGATCACCTCCGCGCCGGAACTGCCGCCGATGGACGCGGCGTCGGTCCGGGAACGGGCGGGCACCCCGGTGACCGTGCCGGACCGCGGTGGTACCGGCGAATGGCGGGTGCGCACCGTGGTCCAGGCGCCGACTCCGGCCGAGCCCCGGGGCGGCACCGCCGCCGTCGCGCTGTCGCTGGACACAGTGAACGCCACCACCGCCAAACTCCGCACCATCGAACTGGCCGCGGGATCGGTGCTGCTGGTGATCATCGGCCTGACCGCGACCTGGCTGGTCCGGCTGGGGCTGCGGCCGCTGACCAGGATCGAGCACACCGCGAAGGCCATCGCGGACGGCGAGCTGGACCGCCGGGTCGCCGAGGACGATCGCAACACCGAGGTCGGCAGGCTGGGCGCGGCGTTCAACGTCATGCTCACGCGGATCTCTTCGGCGCTGAAGCAGCGCGAACAGTCCGAAGACCGGCTACGGCGTTTCGTCGGCGACGCCTCGCACGAACTGCGTACGCCCCTGACGTCCATCCGAGGTTTCGCCGAGCTGTATCGCAAAGGGGGCGCCGAGAACGAAGCCGACGTCGAGCGGTTGATGGGCCGCATCGAGAGCGAGGCGATCCGGATGGGCCAGCTCGTCGACGATCTCCTGCTGCTGGCGAGGCTCGACCAGGAACGCTCGCTGGACCTCACCGAGATCGACCTGGCCGTCCTCGCCGAGGACGTCGTGCTCGACGCGCGGGCGAGGGCTCCCGAACGCGAGATCTCCTTGTGCCGCCCGGAAAAGCCGGTGCGGGTGATCGGTGACGAGCACCGTGTCCGGCAGGTCATGACGAACCTGGTCGGCAACGCGCTGGTGCACACCCCGGCCACGGCGGGCATCCACGTGTCGGTCGGCTTCGAGCCGGCGAACCGCCGGTCGCGCAAGCCCACGGCCGAAGCAGGCGGGCAGCCGCCGAGGACGTCGACGCTCGCGGTGTTCGAGGTCCGCGACGAGGGGCAGGGGATCCCGCCCGGCGACGCTTCCCGGGTGTTCGACCGGTTCTACCGGGTGGATCGGGCACGTTCTCGTGGCGGCACCGGGCTCGGCCTCGCGATCACCGCGGCGATCCTCGAGGCACACAACGGCCGGGTCCAGGTGTACACGCGGCAGGGGAAGGGGACGATCTTCCGCGTTTTGCTCGCGCCCACGTGACGGGGTGCGTACGGTCTGGCGAATGCGTCTCCTCTTCTCCTCCGGCGCCGGGCACAGCCACATCGCGCCGATGCTGCCACTGGCCACCGCCGCGCGGGACGCGGGGAACGACGTGGTGTTCGTGACCGGTTCGCGCGCGGTGCGCTATCCGGAGGCGGCGGGACTGCACACGGTCGCGATCGACGGGACGGCCGATGAGGCGTCCGCCCGATACGCCGAGAAATATCCGCTCGAACGCATCAGGACGCTGCCGCGCGACGAGGCGCTGTCGTCCATGATCGCGTACTACCTGGTCGGCGTCGGCGCGGGCAGCAGGCTCGGCGAGATGCTGGCATTCGTGCGTGACTGGGAGCCGGACCTCGTGGTCGGCAATCTCGCCGAACGCGCCTCGGTGCTGGCCGCGGACCTCGCCGGGGTGCCGTATGTCATGCACGCCATCGGCCCGCCCAAGCCGGCCGGGGTCATGGCGGCGGCCTGGGAGGTGGCGCACGAACTCGTGCGGCCGTACGGCGTCGAGCGCCTGCCGTCGCGCGAAGGCGTGCCCTATCTCGACATCTGGCCCGAGGCCCTGTGTCCGCGCGACACCGCGTGGGAATACCCGACGCGCTGGCCGCTGCGTCCGGAGAACGTCGTCCCCGTCGACGCGGAACGTCCCGCCGTGCTGGCCGGAATGCCGTACGAGCGCACGGTTTACGTCACTTCGGGCACGTCACACAACACCCGGCCCGGGGTGCTGGAGGCGATGATCGCCGGGCTGCGCGGCGTCGAGGTCAACGTGATCGTCACCATCGGCCGCGACGGCGACCGCGCCCGGTTCGGGGCGCAGCCGGACCACGTCCGGATCGAGCACTTCGTGCCGCAGGAACAGCTTCTGTCCTTTGTGGACGTCGTGGTGTGCCACGCCGGCGCGGGCACGATTCTCGGCGCGCTCGCGCACGGCGTACCACTGGTGGTCTCGCCACTGGGCACCGATCAGTTCGACATGGCCGATCAGGTCGTCGACGCGGGTGTCGGCCTGCTCGCGGGTTCCGGGGCGCCGTCGGAGGAAGCGGTGCGCGCGGCGGTCCTCGAGATTCTCGGGAATTCGTCGTTCCGGGAACGGGCCGCGGTGATCGCCGGGAAAATCACCGCGATGCCCGCGCCCATGGACATTCTCGACCGGCTGAAGGCGTACGCGGCAAGCGGTTCCTGACGATTTCGGAATGGCGGATTTCCGACTGCTTTCTGGTCACGGCCGGACGAGTGCGCCACCATGGCTGCGACCGGACAACCACGTGATGTGACCGTGGGAGGACGCTGTGAAGCTACGCCGGATTTTCGTCGCCGCCGCCTGCGTATTGGCCGCCGGGCTCGGTGTTCCCCCGCCCGCCGGGGCGGCGCCGCAAGCGGTCCGGACCGTCGTCGGCAACCTGTCGGTGCCGTGGGGGCTGGCGTTCCTGCCCGACGGGACCGCGCTGACCACCGAACGCACCACCGGCCGGGTGCTCTCGATCAAGGGCGGGACGGCGACGGAGGTCGCGAGGATCCCCGGTGTGCGGCCGAACGGGGAAGGCGGGTTGCTGGGTATCGCCGTTTCCCCGGACTACGCCACCGACGGCTGGCTGTACGTCTACTACACGGCGGCGTCGGACAACCGGATCGCCCGCTTCAAACTCGGTGGCGCCGCGCCGCAGCCGATCCTGACCGGGATCGCCAAGAACTCCTTCCACGACGGCGGCGGGCTGGCGTTCGGCCCGGACCGGATGCTCTACGCGACCACCGGGGACGCGGGCGCTCGCGCCAACGCGCAGAACCTGAATTCCTTGAACGGCAAGATCCTGCGGCTGAAGCCCGATGGGACCGCGGCGCCCGGGAATCCGTTCAATTCGCGCGTCTACAGCTATGGGCACCGCAACGTGCAGGGCGTGACCTGGGCTCCGGACGGGCGCATGTACGCCTCGGAGTTCGGCGAGAACACCTGGGACGAACTCAACCGGATCGAAGCCGGGAAGAACTACGGCTGGCCGAACTGCGAGGGCAAGTGCGGTAATCCGTCCTATGTGGACCCGTTGCTGGTCTGGCCGACCAGGCAGGCGTCCCCCAGTGGCATCGCCGTCTACAAAGGATCCGTCTATCTTGCCGCGCTCGCGGGCCAGCGGCTCTGGCGGGCCCAGCTCACCGGAGACGGTGGCGTCGGGCAGCCGCAGTCGCTCTACCAGGGGCAGTACGGCCGGCTGCGCGCCGCGGCCGTGGCGCCGGACGGCACCCTCTGGTTCAGCACCAGCAACCGGGACGGCCGCGGTTCGCCAGGGTCCTCCGACGACCGGATCCTGAGCACCGACGGCAGCTGAGTGCTCAACCGTTCGCGCCGGTCCGTGGTTTCCGGACGATGGTGAGTACGGAACCCACGGACCAGCGCGGCGTCTTCGCGAGGTCGCGTTCGGGATCGATCAGACGACGTCCGGCGAGCCAGACGACGGCGCCGAGCGCGAAACCGTACGCCGCCACCAGGCCGTGCCCGTTTTCCTGGGCGAACCACAGCGCCAGGCCGAGCAGGGGAACGCTGAGCGCCAGCAGCTTCTCCTTGATGACGCGGCTTCGCACCAGGAGCACGGCAGCCAGCGTCGCACCTAGGAAGTAGGTAGCGCCGGAGCTGCCGGCGAAGTTGCGGGGATCGGTGCTGCCTTCGGTCGCGCCGAACAGTGCGTCGACGAGCTCGGGCAGGAAGATGCCCGCGGCGAACAGCGCCAGCATCAGCGGTCCGCCCCAGAACCACTCGGCCAGCGCGCCGATGACGGCGAGGGTGACCAGGTTGTAGACCGCTCCGATCGGGCCGCCATTCTGCATGAACACCGAAGTGAGCACGCGCCACCAGCCCGTTTTCGCCGGGTCGGCGTCGAAGGCGTCCATCGCCCCGCTCCAGCAGAGCTGCGTGACGACCCCGGCGACCGCCACGGCGGTGAGCCCGGCCGCGAACCAGGGGAGGCGCCGCCGGGTGATCGTGTCGGCGCCGACGACCGTCCGGCCGCTGAGGAACACCAGCATCATCAGCGCCGCCGTCGTCAGGTTGAACAGCACCGCGTCCATCGTCGCCCCCGTTTTGAACAGTGTTTGAATCCGGTCACCGTCGACCGTAGCAGGTGTGCCCGGCGGATTCAAACAGTGTTTGAAAGCTGCGCTACGCTGGGGTCGTGAAGCTCACCAAGGACCGGATCATCGACGCGGGTATGGCCACCTTCGCGGAGGTGGGATACCAGGCGCTGTCCATGCGGCAGGTGGCCGAACGGCTCGACGTGCACGCCGGGAGCCTCTACTACCACGTGCGGAACAAGCACGCGCTGCTCCAGTTGATGGCCGACCGCGTGACCCGGCAGGCGTACGACGCCGGGACCGCCGCACTCGCCGCCCTGCCTGAGGACGCGGGCTGGCGGGAGCGGATCGAGGCGCAGGCGAGGACGCTGCGCGAGAGCATCAAACGCCATCCCGGCGGCGCGATCCTGCTCGCCGACAGCCCGAAAGTGCTCAGCGACGGGGCGCTGTCGCTGATGGAACGGCTGTTGCGGACCCTGGCCGACGCCGGGGTGCCCGAGCGGGAGCGGATCATCGGGGCCGACGCGGTGCTCAGCTATGTGACTGGTTTCGTGCTGCAGGAACAGAGTGAGTCCGCCGTCCCGGCGGCCGGTGCCGTTTCCGCCGATCTGGGTGAGCGTTTTCCCTTGACTGTCGAGGGCGCGCCGATGTACGAAGAGGACGAGATGTTCGCCAGAAGCATTCGCCTGCTCTGCGCGGGAATCGGAAATCTTCTCGGCGGAAATGCGGATACCGGCGAATAGGCTGTGGTGGCCATCTCGCCCGGTCGGGGGTATTTTCGCAGTCCGATTGGGTGTTTGCCGCCGATCCGCACAAGAATCTCCCGCATGCGCGCACGGCGGTTTGCTTCGATCTCAGCCAGTGTTGCCGCCGCGGTGTGCGCGGTGGCCATTGTGGTCACTCCTGGTGGCGCGGTCGCCGCGCCGTTGCCGGGCGGGCTCGGCCCGTGTGTCGGCAGTGACTGCCCCAATCCGTTCCCGCCGGTGCACAACGGCGGGATTTCCGGCCACGACAATGGCATCAACGTCTTCGTCGGCGGGGACATGCGGGTGCGCGAGGCGGCCGCGGAGGCCGAGGGCCGCGTCGTGGTCCTCGGTGGTTTCGACATGGCGAAACGGCCCGGTGCCTCCTCCATCTACAACGTCGGCGAGGCCGGAGTGGGATCGCGAGTGCCGCCGCCGGACGGCGCGGACTACCTGACCACCGGCGGCAACGTGAGCATCGCCAATGGTCAGCGGCTGCTTGCCGAGCGCGGCGTAGTCCGGTACGGGGGAACGCTCACCGGCACCGTCGTCGGCACGCCGAAGGCCGATCCTGACGCTGCCAAGCCGTACGCGAATCTACGTACCGAACTGCGCCTGGCCAGTCAGTGTTACGCGCGCCAGGACACCCGCCCGAGGCCCGCCACGGGCACCGCGGTCAACCAGGGTTATCAGACGTTGTTCACCGGCGACGGGAAATCCACGCTGCAGGTGTTCAACGTGGACTTCGACATCACCGGGCGCGGCGGGGGAATGCAGGGCATCGCGTTCGAGGGCATTCCCGACGGCGCCACCGTGCTGGTCAACATGACCGGCGGCGCCCGCACGATCAACACCTACAGCGGTGACCTCGGCGACCAGGACCCGATCAACAAGCTGCGGCAGCGGCTGCTGTGGAACTTCCCGGACGCCACCAGCGTGCGAATCGCCGGCGGCGCGCAGTTCCAGGGCAGTGTGCTGATCGGCAATCCGGGCAGCCTCGCCACGATCACGCCGTCCGGTATGAACGGCCGCTTCTTCACCACCGGATCGCTCCTGCACACCTCGGAGCCCAATGGCGGCGGTGGTCAGGAATTCCACAACTACCCGTTCACCGGCGACCTGCCCGACTGTGCCACCGCGCCGACCACGACCCCGACGACTCCCACCACGCCGACGACGAGCACGACTTCGACCACTTCGACGACATCGACCAGCCCGACGACGAGCACCACGTCGACGAGCCCGACCACCAGCACCACGTCGACCACCTCGACGACGAGCACGACCTCGACCAGTCCGACGACGAGCACGACCTCGACCAGTCCGACGACTTCGACGACGAGCACGACTTCGACCACGTCGACCACCTCGACGACGAGCACCAGCCCGACAACCTCGACGACGTCGAGCACGACTCCGACGTCGAGCACCAGCACGTCGAGCACCACGCCGACGACGTCGACCGGTCCGACGACGAGCACGACCTCGACCAGCGGCACCACGACGTCCGGCACGAGCAGTACGTCCAGCACCACGCCCGCCCCCGGGGTGACCACCGGCACCACCCCGGACCAGGGCGTGGGGCCGGGAACCGGGCCCGGCGGTGGCCCGTCCGGTGACCAGCCGCTGGCGTCGACCGGCACCGACATCCGCGGCACGCTGGTCGCCGGGGTCTTCCTGCTGACCCTCGGTGGCGCCCTGGTGGCGGTGACGATCCGGCGCAGGCGTCGCGAATCCTGACCGGGGATTCCGAGCGGGCCCCTTCCGGCGAAATGCCGGGAGGGGCCCGTTTTCTGTGTGTTCCGTCGCGCGATGAGGTCAGTTTTCCCGTCCTGGCAAGGGAAACGGACTGTTTGACTCGGTGGTGAACAGGGAGAGGAGTCTCGATGCGCGAGTACTGGCCGCAGATCCGGTTGTGGCTTCTGGGCCTTGGTTGTCTCGCCCTGCTCGTCCTCGGCATCCTGTCGCTGACGTCGTCGGACGACGGCGTGACCTGCGGTGGCAAGACGATGCATGTGGGAGACCGGTGCGCCTCCTCGGGCGTCACACGGAGCAGGGACGAGCAGGCGTCGGAGAACACCGGCCGCAACTGGATCTTCGTCGCGGTCGGCGGCCTGGGTACCCTCGGTTTCGCGGCCTACGGCGTCTTGGCGCTCAGGCGCCGGGTCTGACCGCTCAACGCGCCTTCGACGAGTTCCAGCCAACGCTCCCGATCGGACTTCGCGGTCTCGACGCCTGGTGAGCTGTTCAGGAGCAGGATCACGTCGTCGACCGTGAGGTCGGGCCGGACGGCTCGCGCCTGATGCGCCATGGCGATCATGCGCTCGACGGACTCCTTCGCCTGCTCTCGCATCGCCTGGAACGGATCCGGCGCCACTTCGGAAAGCGCGGCGCGGAGGAGCCGTTCGTGCCCCATTTCGACGACCACCCGCCGGATCAGGGCCAGGATTTCGTCGAGGGCAGTGCTGTGGCCGTCGGCGATCCTGAGCACAGCGGCGTCGAGCGTCGCGGCGATCGCGGCGCCGAGGCCCTCCGCGATGGTCTGGATCAGGTCCTGTTTGGTCGGGAAATGGCGATAGAGCGTGCCGACCGCGACGCCCGCCTTCGCCGCGATGTCGTCCATCCCCGCCTCCGGACCGTGCGCCACGAAGACGGTCCGTGCGGCTTCGAGGATCGCCTCCCGGTTGCGCGCCGCGTCCGCCCGTAAGCCCGTTCGCCTGGTCATGTCACCCCTTGCCGAGAAGATGAACTACTGGTTCACTATAAAACATGAACGAGCGGTTCATGTTAGGGGGTGAACATGGGTGACTGGACCGAGGCGGACATTCCGGATCAGCGGGGCCGCGTCGCGGTGATCACCGGTGCCAACACCGGGATCGGCTTCGAAACAGCCAGTGCGCTGGCGCGGCGAGGCGCGCGAGTCGTGCTCGCCTGTCGTGATGGGGACAAGGCGAAGGACGCCGCCGGGCGGATCGGCCTGGACGTGGACGTGGTGCGACTGGATCTGGCGGCGCTGGCGTCCGTGCGAGCGGCGGCCGAAGAGCTGACGGCGCGCTACGAGCGGATCGACCTGCTGATCAACAACGCCGGGGTGACCGGTCTGACCGGACGTACCGAGGACGGCTTCGAGATCCAGTTCGGGGTCAACCACCTCGGCCACTTCGCGCTGACGGGCCTGCTCCTCCATCGGATGGTGCCGGTGCCGGGCTCACGGGTGGTCACGGTCAGCAGCATCGGGCACCGCTTCGGCCGGCTGGATCCGGACGATCTGCGTTCCGCCGGCACCTATGCCGGGTCGAAGCTGGCCAATCTGCTGTTCACCCACGAACTGAACCGGAGGCTGCGCGACGTGAACACCGTCGCGCTGGCCGCTCACCCCGGCGGCGCGAGTACCGAGATCTTCCGCTACTCCTCGCCGTGGTTCCGCGTGCCGAACCTCCTGATCGCTCGCGTTTTCGGGCGCACACCGGCGATGGGCGCGCTGCCCACACTCCGGGCGGCCACGGATCCCGGTGCCGAGGGTGGCGAGTACTACGGCCCCGGTGGGCTGTTCGAGATCCGTGGCTACCCGGAGCGGGTGGACGCCGGCGCCCGTGCCCACGACGTCGTGGTGCAGCAACGTCTGTGGGAAGTTTCCAGTGAACTCACCGGAGTCGGCTATCCGGTGTGACGCCGAGGATTTCCCTTGTGTGGCAAGGAGTCAACGGGCCAGCCGGTCGGCCAGCCAGGCGAGCGAGAGCGGGTAGCGGTATTCGATGGCCGCGTGCCCGGCGTCGAAGAGTTCGAAGTGGACACGGTCGTCCGGCAGGCCGATCTTCGCGATCTCGGCGCGGAACGCCTCGGCGCCGAGATCGAGGTAGTACTCGTCACGGGTGCCCGCGTCGATCCACACCGCCCGCAGCGACCGGATGGCCTCCGCGTACCGCGGCGCCATCCGCACCGGATCCCAGTCGAGCCAGCGCTGCCACTGCTCGGGACGCGGCGCGCCGGTCAGCGGGTCGAACGGCAGCTCGGGCGTGCCGTCTTCGCGCGCGGAGAAGCAGGCCGCGACGCCGAGCAGTGACAGCAGCAAGGGATCTTCGGGCTTCGTGAACGCGGTGCGCGACTCGAAGTCGGCCCACCAGCGGGTGATGTCCTGGCCGTAGTCGCGCAGGGCTCGCGCGGCTTTGCCGAAGTCGGCGAGGTAGGACAGTTCGTAGAGGGTGTCCCCGGCGTGCGTGGCCAGCGCGCCGAAGACGTCCGGGCGCAGCATCGGGGTGATCATCGCGCCGAAGCCGCCGGAGGACTTGCCGGTGATCGCCCGGGATTCCCGGTCCGGGATCGTGCGGTAGTGCTCGTCCACCCACGGCACGACCTCGTCGCAGAGGTAGGAGTGATACCGCCCGGTGCCTGGCGAGTCGACGAACTGCGAACCGCCGTACCTGGTCCACGTGTCGACGTAGACCACGACGCATCCGGGTGCGGTGCCGCCGGCGAAAACGGCGTCGGCGGTCTCGGGAAACGGCTGACGGAACGGCGTGCGGTTGGCCCACATCGCCAGGTGCCCGGTGTACCCCTGGATGACATACACCGTGGGATATCGGACATCCGGGCTTTCGTCGTAGCCGGGCGGGACGTAGACCCACAACGGCCGCCGGTGCGGATCGCCGAGCGGGTTGTCCCGCAGCAGCGCGGAGTCGAGGATGTGCCGGTCGAGCCGGCCGGCGAGTTCGGCTTCCCAGGGCAACATGGGGCCAGTCAAGCACGGACTACTGGGCGTCCGCAGCCGACTTCCTTCGCGGATTTCCCGCTGGGGAACGCGAAAACGCCGTCTCGGCGGGTGGCGGTGGTCGCGCGCCCACCGCCACCGGCGAGGAGCGAGGGGTCAGCCGAGGGTGCGGGTCACATCCTGTGCCGCGTTCTGATCCGGCGATCCCGCCTTCGTCGCGTCGAGCGACACGGCTACGACCGCCGAATCCCCGGCCTTGTAGTCCGCGGCCTCGTTTTCGTTGTCCACACTGAGAACGGCGGTGTGGCTGGCGCCGTCACACGTGGCGGCGGTGTCATTGCTCACGCCGAACGCCGACGCGGTGGTGTCGTTGACGTAGCCGACGAGCGTGCCGGCGTACCCCGCGTCGCAGGTGTAGGTGACGTCCACGTTGACGGTGTCGTTGGCAGCCACGACGGCGCCGGTGATACTCAGCGTCGCCGCATTGGGGGCCGCTGTGGCGGCGGGAGCCAGCACAACGAGAGCGGACGCTGCGGCGGCGATGGTTCCGGCCCAGGCTCGGGCGGTTTTCATGGTGATCACTCCTTGTCCCGTTCGCACGGACTCGCGGACAGGCGTGGCTCGGCACACGATGGCGGGGCCACGTCGGTGGCGTGGTGATGGCGGCGCGATACCGTCCGGCGTCGCGATCGCCGGACGTACTGGTCGCGGCCCGTTCCGGGCGGAGAGCCGCCGGCGGATGGCCTTCGTCCCGGGGCCGCACCAGTCTCCCGGCTAGAGGCTCCATCGCTGTCAAGAGGCCGCCAGACAAGGATCCAGCCCCGAGGGCCTGTCGGACACCGCCGTTGTGGCACAAGGGGTTCCGCTGCGTGGCCTATCCCTGGGCAGGGCTTGCGAAGAGCGCCCGCGGGTCCAATCAGGTCCGAACGGGCCCGCGCGACGTACGATCTCGCAGGTGAGCAGCAGACCCGCCGCGGAGCAGCGCCTGAACGACCTCGCCCGGCTGCGCCGCGTCCGTGACCGGATCGACCGGGAGTACGCGCAGCCGCTGGACGTCGAGGCGCTGGCCCGCGACGCGCACATGTCGGCAGGGCACCTCAGTCGCGAGTTCCGCCGTGCCTACGGAGAGTCACCATATTCCTACCTGATGACACGGCGCATCGAGCGCGCGATGGCGCTGCTGCGCCGGGGCGATCTCAGCGTCACCGAGGTCTGCTTCGCGGTGGGCTGCTCGTCGCTGGGCACCTTCAGCACGCGCTTCACCGAGCTGGTCGGGATGCCGCCGAGCGCGTATCGGCGCGAGGCGACGGGCGCGACGGAGGGGATGCCGCCGTGCGTCGCGAAGCAGGTGACCAGACCGATCAGGAATCGAGAAGCGCCGTCCTCGGGCCGCACGTAGCGTGACCGCCATGGACATCACCATTCACGCGAGTTTCCTTCCGCACAACGACTCGGACGCCTCGCTGGCGTTCTATCGCGACACCCTCGGTTTCGAGGTCCGCAAGGACGTCGAGTACGGCGGGATGCACTGGATCACGGTCGGTCCCGCCGGCCAGCCCGACACGTCCATCGTCCTGTACCCGCCGGCCGCCACCCCCGGGCTCACCGACGACGAGCGCCGTGTCGTCACGGAGATGATGGCCAAGGGCACCTACGCCAGCGTCAACCTGGCCACCAAGGACCTCGACGGCCTCTTCGAGCGGCTGCAGTCCGGCGACGCGGAGGTCGTCCAGGAGCCGACCGACCAGCCGTACGGGATTCGCGACTGCGCCTTCCGCGACCCGTCGGGCAACCTGCTCCGCATCCAGGAACTGAGCTGAGCCTCGTCCGGCGTCAGCCGTACGGGTGACGCCGGACCACGGTGACACCGCCGGCCAAGAAGACGAACGAGCCCTTGCCGCGACCGCCCCGATCGACAGAGAGAGACACCACGAGCATGGCCACGAGGAAGAACACCCCAGCGACGGCGCGAAGCGGTCGCGCATCAGCGCCGTCGCCCGCGCCGCACGCTGCCGACAGCCACGACCTGATCCGGGTGCACGGCGCGCGCGTGAACAACCTCAAGGACGTCAGCATCGAACTGCCGAAGCGCAGGCTGACGGTGTTCACCGGTGTCTCCGGCTCCGGCAAGAGCTCGCTGGTGTTCAGCACGATCGCGGCGGAGTCGCAGCGGCTGATCAACGAAACCTACAGCGCCTTCGTCCAGGGTTTCATGCCGACGCTGGCCCGTCCCGAGGTCGACGTCCTCGACGGGCTGACGACCGCGATCATCGTCGACCAGCAGCGGATGGGTGCCGACCCGCGCTCCACGGTCGGCACCGCCACCGACGCCAACGCGATGCTGCGGATCCTGTTCAGCAGGCTCGGCAAGCCGCACATCGGCTCGCCGCAGGCGTTTTCCTTCAACGTCGCTTCGATCAGCGGCGCGGGCGCGGTCACCGTGAAGCGCGCCGGGCAGACGATCAAGGAGCGGCGCAGCTTCAGCATCACCGGTGGCATGTGCCCGCGCTGTGAGGGCCGGGGCTCGGTCAACGACATCGACCTGTCGGCGCTGTACGACGACAGCAAGTCGCTCAACGAGGGCGCGGTCACGATCCCCGGCTACAGCATGGAGGGCTGGCACGGCCGCATCTTCCGTGGCTGCGGTTTCTTCGACCCGGACAAGCCGATCAGGAAGTTCACCAAGAAGCAGCTGAACGACCTGCTCTACAAGGAACCGACCAAGGTCAAGATCGAAGGCATCAACCTGACGTACGCGGGCCTGGTCCCGACGATCCAGAGGTCGATGCTGTCCAAGGACATCGACTCCCTGCAGCCACACATCCGCGCCTTCGTGGAACGGGCGGCCACCTTCACGACCTGCCCGGACTGCGACGGTACCCGGCTGTCCGAGGAGGCCCGTTCGTCGAAGATCGACGGGATCAACATCGCCGACGCCTGCGCGATGCAGATCAGCGACCTCGCCGAGTGGGTCGGGAAGCTGGACGAACCATCCGTCGCGCCGCTGCTGGGATCCTTGCGGCACACCCTCGACTCGTTCGTCGAGATCGGGCTCGGCTACCTCAGCCTCGACCGCCCGTCGGGCACGCTTTCGGGCGGCGAGGCACAGCGCACCAAGATGATCCGCCACCTCGGGTCGTCGCTCACCGACGTCACGTACGTCTTCGACGAGCCGACGATCGGACTGCACCCGCACGACATCCAGCGCATGAACAACCTGCTGCTCCAGTTGCGCGACAAGGGCAACACGGTGCTGGTGGTCGAGCACAAGCCGGAGGCGATCGCGATCGCCGACCACGTCGTCGACCTCGGCCCGCGGGCCGGCACCGAAGGCGGCGAAGTGGTGTTCGAGGGCTCTGTCGAGGGGTTGCGGAGCAGCGACACGCTCACCGGGCGGCATCTGGACGACCGGGCCTCCCTGAAGCCGTCGGTGCGGACGCCGTCGGGGACGTTGGAGGTGCGCGGCGCCGACACCCACAACCTGCAGGACGTCGACGTCGACATCCCGCTCGGTGTGCTGGTCGTCGTGACCGGCGTGGCGGGCTCGGGCAAGAGCTCCCTGATCCACGGCTCGGTTTCGGGCCGCGACGGGGTGGTGTCGGTCGACCAGGCGGCGATCAAGGGCTCGCGGCGCAGCAACCCGGCGACGTACACCGGGCTGCTCGACCCGATCCGCAAGGCGTTCGCGAAGACCAACGGCGTGAAGCCCGCGCTGTTCAGCGCCAACTCCGAGGGCGCCTGCCCGGCCTGCAACGGCGCCGGCGTCATCTACACCGACCTGGGGATGATGGCGGGCGTCGCCACCACCTGCGAAGAATGCGAAGGGCGCCGTTTCCAAGCCGAGGTGCTCGAGTACAAGTTCGGCGGCCGCGACATCAGCGAGGTGCTGTCGATGTCGGTGGCCCAGGCCGAGGAGTTCTTCGCCGAAGGCGAGGCGAAGACGCCGGCGGCCCACAAGATCCTGACCCACCTTTCCGACGTCGGGCTCGGCTACCTCCGCCTCGGCCAGCCGCTCACCACGCTGTCCGGCGGCGAGCGGCAGCGGCTCAAGCTGGCCACCCACATGGCGGAAAAGGGCGGCGTCTACGTGCTCGACGAACCGACCACCGGTCTCCACCTCGCCGATGTCGAGCAACTGCTCGGCCTGCTCGACCGGCTCGTCGACGCCGGGAAGTCGGTCATCGTCATCGAGCACCACCAGGCGGTCATGGCGCACGCCGACTGGATCATCGATCTCGGCCCCGGCGCCGGCCACGACGGTGGCCGGATCGTCTTCGAGGGCACCCCGGCCGATCTCGTCGCCGGCCGCTCCACCCTCACCGGCGAGCACCTCGCGGGCTACGTCGGCGCCTGAGCCGAAACGCGCCCCGGCACCGGCCTGTTCACTTGGTCGAGCACCACACCGCGAGTTCGCTGCCACCCGGCTCGCGGAAGTGGAAGCGCCGGCCACCGGGGAAATCGAACGGTTCGACCGTGACGACGCCACCCGCGTCCTCCACGGCCAGCCGCGCCTGGTGGAGGTCGTCGGTGCGGACCGTCACCAACGGCGCCCCCGGCTGTTCGGCCACATCCGCCTGGAAGCCGAGTGTGATGCCCTCGCCCTGGACGTCGGCGTAGTCGGGACCGTACGGGGTCGCCGCCCAGCCGAACGCCTTCTCGAAGAACTGCCCGGACGCGGTGGCCGAGCTGGACGGGAACTCGACGAAGTCGACTTTGTACATGTTCCGGACCGTAGCCCGGACCCCCGACAAAATCCGCGACCGTGCGGCCGGCCGCGGGGCCGACGACGTCAGGCTCGTTCGGTCGGTCGCCCGGCTCCCGCGTAGTCGTCGCCCGGCTTGCGGTACGGGTGCACCTGCACGGCCTGGCCCTCGGTGGGCGCGTCGATCATCTGCTGGTTGCCGATGTAGAGCCCGACGTGGTGGATCTCGGTGCCCGGATTGCCGTAGAAGATGAGGTCGCCCAGTGCCGGTTCGTCGACACGCTTGACGCTGCGGTACTGCGTGTCGGCCGTGCGCATCAGCTTGATCCCCGCACTGCCGTACGCCGCGGTGGTCAGCCCCGAGCAGTCGAAACCGGGGTCGCGGCCGCCAGTGCCGTTGCCACCCCAGACGTAGGGGAGGCCGATCTTGTCGATCGCGAAGTTGACCGCGCTGAGCACGGCGGGGTTCGGCGCCTTGTCGTGCTGCCCGACCGTGCCGTAGACGTTCACCGTCGCCAGCGTGCGGTGCAGGTACAGCGGCGCGGCCTGGACCGAGCCGACGGCGTTCCACCAGGTCTGGCCCTGCGAAAGGTCACGGCCGTCGCCGCACAGCGCGCGGCCGGTGGTGAGCGCGGCGTCGTCGATGTTCTGCGCGTCCGGGGCGGCGCCGGTCGCCGACCGCTGCCATTTGCTCCAGGTCGCCGGGGCCAGCTGCATCGGCCCGCTCGCGTTCGCCGTCGAGACGACCTTGTCGTAGAAGTCGCGGACCTCGATGGTGCCGATGGGCGCGCTCATCGTCCCGTCGGCGCCGAGGGTGCCGCCCTTGGCACGGCCGTGGTCGCTGGTGACCTTCCCCAGCGCCGCCAGCGTGACCCAGGAAAGGTGACAGCCCGGGTTCTCCTTGCCCAGCGTCACCGTCGCCTTGGCGTAGCCCGTCATCGCCCGCAGCGGAATGTCGAGCCACTGGCTCGTCCGCGACACCCACGCGTCGAACTCGCTCGGTGCCTGCGGGGGTGCCTTCGGCGCTTCCTGCGGCAGCGACGGGCTCGGGCTCGGCGGCGTCGACGAGGCGACCGCGGCCGCCGACGACCGCGGCTGGTCCTTCGGCGACAACTGCACGGCCGCCACCACTGCGCCCGCGGCGACGACGACGGCCGCGGCGATGACCAATATTCGGCGACGGCGCGATGGCTGTGCGACAGCGGCCTCGGGCTCCGCCACGTTTTCGGCCTCGCCGGGCGATGGCTCGGGTGTTTCCGGGGTCATCGGTGGCCTCCGGACAGGCGGTCGAGCACGAACTGCCGCAGCGCGTCGAGGTCGGTGTCCACGGCGACCTCGACCGTCCTACCGGGACTGGCCTCCGGATCGTCGCGGCCGAGCTTGCGGCGATCCACGACCGTCATCCCGCGCGCCGGCCCGGCGCCGCAGTCGACGTTCACCGGATACGCCTCGGTCCGCAGGATCCCGGGGCTGATCGCCTCCGCGACGGCCACGGCGTCGTGCATGACCATCCCGTCGAAACCGAGCACACGGCTGTAGTAGGCGGTGTAGTCCGTGGTCAGGCTCTCCAACGTCGCACCGAGTGGACCGGACGCGGCGAGCTTCGCCAGCCAGGCGCGGTCGATCGCGCACCGATGGGTGATGTCCAGCGGCACCAGCACGCACGGGACGTCGTCCTCGGTGAGCACGCGGCGCGCGGCCTCGGGGTCGCTCCAGATGTTGAACTCCGCGGCGGCGGTGCTGTTGCCGCGTTCGATCCCGCCGCCCATGATCACGATCCGGGCGATCTTCTCCCGGACGCCGGGATGGGCGGCCAGCAGCGCCGCGATGTTCGTGAGCGGTCCGATCGGGGCGATCGTGACCGGTTCGTCGGACGCCTCCAGCAACGACGCCAGCAGGCTCACCGCGTCGCCGTTTTCGAGCGGCCGGGTGGCCTCCGGCAGCGTCGCGGAACGCCCGGACAGGCCGTCCGCGCCGTGCACGAACCCGGCGGTGTGCGGGTTCCGGTAGACCAGCGGCCGCGCGGCACCGGCCGCGACCGGCACGTCCGGCCGGTCGCACAGCTGCAGCAGGCGCCGCGCGTTCGCCGTCGTCGAGGTCAGCGGCACGTTGCCGAACACGGTGGTCACACCCAGCAGTTCGACGTCGGCCGACACCGCGGCCAGCGCGATCGCGAAGGCGTCGTCGACACCCGGGTCGGTGTCGATGATCAGCTTCGTCCCCATCAGCTCCCCTTGCCTGTGTCGGGCGTCTGTTCACAGGTCCGTCCGATCACAGATTACGCACCGCCTTCCTCCCCGCCACCGCCCTCAACGGAAGCGCTTCGCGCCGCTGTTAGATTCCATGGATGACGTCGATGTGGGGTGCGCCCGCGTTGTCACGGGTGCGGGCCTGGCGCCAGGCCCGGCGCGACCCGCGGCAGGCGAAGTTCCTGACCGCCGATTCGCTGCGCTGGGTCCTGCGGAACCGCGCGTACACGCCCTGGTACCTGGTGCGCTACTGGCGGCTGCTCAAGTTCCGGATCGCGAATCCGCACATCATCCTGCGCGGCATGGTGTTCCTCGGCAAGAACGTGGAGATCCACTGCCGCCCCGGGTTCGGCCGGATGGAGATCGGCCGGTGGGTGCACATCGGCGACGGGAACGCCATCCGCTGTCACGAGGGGTCCCTGCGGATCGGCGACAAAGCCGTCTTCGGGCGGCAGAACGTGGTCAACGGCTACCTCGACATCGAACTCGGCTCGGCCACGCTCGTCGCGGACTGGGTCTACATCTGCGACTTCGACCACGTCACCGCCGACATCACGGTGCCGATCAAGGACCAGGGCATCGTGAAGTCGCCGGTCCGGATCGGGCCGGACACCTGGATCGGCACGAAGGTCAGCGTGCTGAAGGGCACGCGCGTCGGGCGCGGCTGTGTCCTCGGCGCGCACGCGGTGGTGCGGGGCGACATCCCGGACTACTCGATCGCCGTCGGCTCGCCCGCCCGCGTGGTGCGCAACCGCCAGGACGACTACGCCGCCGACGCGGCGCGCCGCGAGGCCATCGCCGACATGGCGCGCAAGGCGAACAAGGCGCTGCAGAAGACCCTCGAATCCTGACGGCCTGGCAAGTGCGTCCCAAGGCTTGAGCGTCGTTGCCGTTTTACGGCGACGGGCGAAAAGCTCCTGCTCGACAGGCGAAAAGCCGGGCAGTGGGAGGGCAGGATGGGCGAGTCCGCGGGGTTGTCGAGGCGGGCGTTCGGGACGTTGCTCGGGGCGACCGGCGCGGGTGTCCTCGCCGCGTCCGGGACCGCGTCGGCGGAAAACGGCGGCGAACAGCCGTTCCGCGCGGCGCCGGAACGCCCGGTGCGCAGGCCCAATCTGCTGGTCATCCTGGGCGACGACCTCGGCTGGGCCGATCTGTCCAGCTACGGGTCGCCGCACATCCGCACCCCGAACCTCGACCGGCTCGCCCGCGAAGGCGTCCGCTTCACCGACGCCTACTCCGGCTCCGCGACCTGCTCGCCGACCCGGTTCAGCCTCTACACCGGCCGCTACCCGGGCCGGTTGCGTGGCGGCCTCGCCGAACCGATCGCGTCGCCGAACGAACTCGAGGGCATCCCGTACGACCACCCGACCCTGGCTTCGCTGCTGGCCGACGCCGGATACTCGACGGCGCTGATCGGCAAATGGCACTGCGGGTACCTACCGTGGTTCAGCCCGACCCGGGCCGGCTGGCAGGAGTTCTTCGGCAACTTCGGCGGCGCGATCGACTACTTCTCGAAGCTCGACGGCGCCGGGCGCCACGATTTGTACGAGGGCGAGGTCGAATACGCCGACCTGCGCTACTACACCGACATCATCACCGAACGGGCCGTCGAGTTCGTGCGCCGCGACCACGACCGGCCGTGGTCGCTCAACCTCAACTTCACCACTCCGCACTGGCCGTGGGAAACGCGGGACGACAAGGCCGTCAGCGACGAGCTCAGCGCGCGGATCCGGGCGGGGGAGCGCAACGTGCTGTCGCATTCGGACGGTGGTTCGCTCGAGACCTACCGGAAGATGGTCGAGCACCTCGACAGTTCCGTGGGCGCCGTGCTCGACGCGCTGCGCGTCCGTGGCCGTTTCGAGGACACGCTCGTGTTGTTCGCCAGCGACAACGGCGGCGAGCGATGGTCGTATCAGTGGCCGTTGTCGGGCGAGAAGTTCGGCCTGCGGGAAGGCGGTATCCGCGTCCCGACGATCCTGCGCTGGCCCGCCGCGATCCGGCCGCGTCAGGTCAGCGACGTCCCGGTCGTGTCCCCGGACTGGACCGCGACGCTGCTCGACATCGCGGGCGCGAAGGTGGATACGCGGTATCCACTCGACGGCCGCAGCCTCGCCGGATACCTCCTGCGTGGCCGGAAAGCGCCTGCGCACGATCTGTTCTGGCGGACCCGTGCCGAGCGGGCGTTGCGCCGTGGCCGGTGGAAGTACTACCGGACCCCGGCCGGTGCCGACCAGCTCTTCGACGTCGTGAGCGACCCGCGGGAGCAGGCCGACCGCGCTCGTGCCGAGGCACCGAGGCTGGCGGAGCTGCGGGCGGCGTGGGAGAAGATCGACGCCGGCCTGCTGCGTTATCCGGCCTGAGCACCAAGCTGTGTCATACCAAGCTGTGTCACACCAAGAAGTGGAACAGCGGGCTGCCCGGCTCGACCCGTTCGACCTGCAGCGGGCTGGCGGCCAAGCGGTGGAGAAGCCCGTCGAGGTCCCCGGCCCGCGCGAGTTCGATGCCGATCAGCGCGGGCCCGGTCTCGCGGTTGTTGCGCTTGACGTACTCGAAGCGGGTTATGTCGTCGTCCGGTCCGAGCACCTCGTCGAGAAACTGCCGCAGCGCACCGGGTTCCTGCGGGAAACCGACGAGGAAGTAGTGCTTGAGGCCTTCGTGGATCAGTGAGCGTTCCACGATCTCGCCGTAACGGCTGACGTCGTTGTTGCCGCCGGACACGACGCACACCACGGTCTGGCCGGGCTCGATCTTCACCGGATCGCCGAGCGCGGCGGTGGCGAGCGCGCCCGCCGGTTCCGCGATCACGCCGTCGGACTGGTACATCGCGAGCATTTCCGTGCACACCGCGCCCTCTGCGACCGAGGTCAGTTCGGCGCCGCTGTCGCGCACCAGCGGGTAGGTGACAGCGCCCGCCTCGCGCACCGCCGCACCGTCCACAAAGGAGTCGACGGCGTCGATCCGGACCGGGTGCCCTACCTCCAGCGCGGCCGCCATGCAGGTCGCTCCCGCGGGTTCGACGCCGACTACGCGGATCTCCGGATGCCGTTGCCCGACCCAGCTGGTGATCCCGGCGAGCAGCCCGCCGCCGCCGACCGGCACCACCAGGACGTCCGGGACGAACCCCAGCTGTTCCACGATCTCCAGTGCGACCGTGCCCTGCCCGGCGACGGTCTGCACGGCGTCGAAGGCGGGCACGAGCGTCGCGCCGGTACGCTGCGCGTCCTCTCGCGAAGCGGCGAAGGCGTCCTCGTACGTCTCGCCGACGACGATGACCTCGATGTGCGCGCCGCCGAGTGTCGCGATGCGCTCGCGCTTCTGTCGCGGTGTCGTGCCCGGGACGTAGACACGGCCGTTCGCGCCGAGCCGACGGCATGCGTACGCCACGCCCTGCGCGTGGTTCCCGGCACTCGCGCACACGACACCGCGGGCACGGGTCGCTTCGTCGAGCTGGACGATGAAGTTGTACGCGCCGCGGATCTTGTACGAACGGACCGTTTGCAGATCTTCGCGCTTGAGCCACACCCTGGCGTCCACGCGGGAGGAAAGCCGGGCGTTGGGCTCCAGTGGCGTCTTGGTGACCACTCCGGCGAGCCGGCGCGCGGCCTGCTCGACGAGTTCGGCTGTCACCGTGTCGATGTCGTGCACCTCGACGAATGTACTGACCCGGTTCGCGGTACCGGCGTTCGGCTATCCGGCCGCGGTGGCCCGCAGCGCGTCGACGACGCCGGCGACGTGCTTCCTCGCCGCGAGCTCGGCGGCCGCCGGGTCACGGGCGGAGATGGCCTCGATGAGCGCCAGGAGTTCGCGGACCGACGCCTTGGGCCTGCCAGAGGCCGGTGACAGCCGGAACTGGCGCCGGATGATCGGGCCGCGTAGCCGGGCGATGAGGCCGGTGGCCACTTCCTGACCGGAAATCTCGCGCACCAGCCGGTGCAGCTCGGTATCCAGCTCCGCGTACCGGAGCGGTTCGGCCTCGCCCGCCGCGCGCGTCAACTGGTCGCCGATCATGCGCAACAGGCCGATCTGTTCGTCGGTAACCACTTCGGCCGCCTTGGCGGCGCAGAGTCCCTCCAGCACCATGCGGCATTCGGTCATCGCGATCGCCTCCGCCAGGGGGACGGCGCGCACCCGGGCGCCACGGTTCGGGACGCGTTCGACCAGGCCTTCCGAGGCCAGCTCGATGAGTGCCGCCCGCACGCTGGCCCTGGTCACACGGTAGGTCTCGGCCAGCTCGGTCTCGACGAGGCGCTGGCCGGGCGCCATGTCGCCGTCCTGGATCGCCCGCCGCAGCGCGGACAACACCCGTCGCGCGGCAACGGCGCCCTGGGCGGTGTCGGCAGGCATCCGCTCCTCCACTTTCCGGCTCCCGGATGGTAAACAATCATGGCGGCAACTGCCCGGCCCGAAGCAGCTTTCAATGCCGCTGACCTGCGCGTAGCCGAAAAGCGGCAACAGGAGCGAACCCGCTGAAACGCCACCGCGCGCTGCGGGAGGTCAGCCCTTGGGCACGGCCGGGTACGGCACGAAGGTGCTGGTGTTCTCGTCCACGGTGAGCTGCTTGCCGATGGTCGGGAACGCCCGCTGCGGGCAGGCCGGGCGTTCGCAGACTTTGCAGCCCATCCCGATCGGCGTCGCCGCCGCGGGCTCGTCCAGGTCGAGCCCGGTCGAATAGATCAGCCTGCCCGCGTGCCGCAGCTCGCAGCCGAGCCCGACGGTGAACGTCTTGCCGGGGCTGCCGTAGCCGCCGATGTTCCGCGACACGGTCCGCGCGACCCAGAAGTAGCTCTTGCCGTCGGGCAGCGTCGCGATCTGCGTCAGGATCTTGCCGGGCGAGGTGAACGCCTCGTAGACGTTCCACAGCGGGCAGGCGCCGCCCACCCGGCTGAAGTGGAACCCGGCCGCGGACTGCCGCTTCGACATGTTGCCCGCGCGGTCGACGCGGACGAACGAGAACGGCACCCCGCGCTGCTTCGGGCGTTGCAACGTCGACAGCCGGTGGCACACCGTCTCGAAACCGACGCCGAAGTGATCGCACAGCCGCTCGATGTCGTAGCGGAACTTCTCGGCCGTGGTCAGAAAAGCGCCATAGGGCAGGACCAGTGCCCCGGCGAAGTAGTTCGCCAGCCCGACCCGCGCCAGCGATCGGGCGGCAGGGCCGGAAAACGCCCACGAATCGGCGAGTTCGGTGATGAGATCGTCGTATTCGAGCAACGCGATCTGCGAAGCCATCCGGAACGCCTGCTGGCCGACGCGCAGGCTCGGCGCCAGCCGGAGCACGCGGCCCTGTGGTTCGTAGCGATGCTGTTCGCCCGCCGATTCGTCGATCCCGGCGCTGGTGACCTCGACGCCGTAGCGCTGCCACAGCCGCTGCTTGAGCATGACCAGTACCTCGCCGCGGCGCAGCGGGATCTCGGCAGCCATCCGCTCGGCCCGATCGTCCAGTTCGGCGACGTAGTTCTCCCGCTCGTAGAAGAAGTCGCGGACCTCTTCGTGCGGAAGCGGTGCGGCGGCGCTTCCGTGCAGGCCGAGGCCGTTTTCCGTGGTCAGCGCCGCGGTGTTTTCGACGGCGTTGCGGTAGCTGCGGTGCAGCTTGACCAGCGCTTGCGCGATCGTGGGCAGGTTCGAGGCCAGCTCGTTGAGTTCGCCGGTGGTGACGTCGATGCCGAGGACCTCGTCGAGCAGCGCCTCGCGGACGTCGGCGACCAGGCGTGAGGTGTCCGTGCTCGCGAAGAACTCCGCGTCGACGCCGAACGCCTGCGTGATCCGCAGCAGCACGGGGACGGTCAGCGGCCTCGAGTTGTGCTCGATCTGGTTGAGGTAACTGGGTGAGATCTCCAGCACACGGGCGAGGTCGGCCTGGCTCATCGACCGGTTTTCCCGCAGATGCCGCACACGCGCGCCGGCGAAAATTTTATCCACCAAGACCTCCGGAGTCCGCAAGGTTTCCGGCCCTGAACGATTACGTGAACGATCAAGTCCGGCGTTTTTCGGCCCAGTTGTGAACCGCTGATTCGCAACCTTCACAGAAGCGTACGGAAGCTTCGCAGAAATTGGCAAATTGGAGACCTGGACCGGATTTTCCGTGGCATGCCAAGGTCACGGCAGGAAAGGCGAGCAATCGCAAACTTCGCAACACCAGGAGACTTCGATGACTGAGCAGGCCAAGCAGGCGGCCGAGGAGCTGGCCAAGCAGTGGGAGACCGACCCCCGCTGGGCAGGCGTCCAGCGGACCTACTCGGCCGCCGACGTGGTGAAGCTGCGCGGCAGTGTCGTCGAGGAGCACACCCTGGCCCGCCGCGGCGCCGAGAAGCTGTGGAACCTGCTGCACACCGAGGACTACATCCACGCGCTGGGCGCGCTCACCGGTAACCAGGCCGTCCAGCAGGTCCGCGCCGGGCTGCGCGCGATCTACCTGTCGGGCTGGCAGGTCGCCGCCGACGCCAACCTCGCCGGGCAGACCTACCCGGACCAGAGCCTCTACCCGGCCAACTCGGTGCCCGCCGTCGTCCGCCGCATCAACAACGCGCTCGGCCGCGCCGACCAGATCACCTGGGCCGAGGGCAACACCGACATCGACTGGTACGCCCCGATCGTCGCCGACGCCGAGGCCGGTTTCGGTGGCCCGCTGAACGCGTTCGAGCTGATGAAGGGCATGATCGCGGCCGGCGCGGCCGGCGTGCACTGGGAGGACCAGCTCGCGTCCGAGAAGAAGTGCGGCCACCTCGGCGGCAAGGTCCTGATCCCGACCAAGCAGCACGAGCGCACCCTGAACGCGGCCCGTCTGGCCTCCGACGTGCTGAACGTGCCGACCCTGGTCGTCGCCCGCACCGACGCGCAGGCCGCGACGCTGCTCACCAGCGACGTCGACGAGCGCGACCAGCAGTTCCTGACCGGCGGCCGCACCGCCGAAGGTTTCTACGAGGTGCGCAACGGCATCGAGCCGTGCATCGAGCGTGGCCTGGCCTACGCGCAGTACGCCGACCTGCTCTGGATGGAGACCTCGGAGCCGGACCTCGAGGTGGCTCGCAAGTACGCCGAGGCCATCAAGGCGAAGTTCCCGGACCAGATGCTGGCCTACAACTGCTCGCCGTCGTTCAACTGGAAGAAGCACCTGGACGACGCGACGATCGCGAAGTTCCAGCGCGAGCTCGGCCACATGGGTTACAAGTTCCAGTTCATCACCCTCGCCGGTTTCCACGCGCTGAACTACTCGATGTTCGACCTGGCGCACGGCTACGCCCGCGAGGGCATGACCGCCTACGTCGACCTGCAGGAGCGCGAGTTCGCTTCGGAGAACCGCGGCTACACCGCGACGAAGCACCAGCGCGAGGTCGGCACCGGCTGGTTCGACCAGGTCGCGACCGCGCTGAACCCGGCCAGCTCGACGACCGCGCTCAAGGGTTCCACCGAGGAAGCCCAGTTCTGATCCTGCCCGGTTGCTCGTGGTGCGGCCCTTCCCGAGGGGCCGCACCACACCGGCCACAACGGAAGGTGTGTCATGTTCGACAGCCTCACCCACCGCGTCGAGGTCGCCGGGCCCGCCGGTGACCGGTTCGCCGAGATCCTCACCCCCGCCGCGATCGACTTCGTGGTCAAGCTCGACAACGCTTTCGCCGGTCGCCGCAGCGAGCTGCTCGACGCACGCCGCACGCGCCGCGAAAAGCTCCAGTCCGGTGAGCAGCCGCTCGGCTTCCTGCCCGAGACCCACGCCGTCCGCAACGACTCGACGTGGCGCGTGGCCGAATCCGCGCCGGGGCTCGAGGACCGCCGCGTGGAGATCACCGGGCCGACCGACCGCAAGATGACGGTCAACGCGCTCAACTCCGGCGCGAAGGTGTGGCTGGCGGACTTCGAGGACGCGACGTCCCCGACCTGGCACAACGTGATCGACGGGCAGCTCAACCTCTACGACGCCATCCGTCGCAACATCGACTTCACCACCGAGGCTGGGAAACGCTACGTCGTCGGCGACGAGCCGGCCACGATCGTCGCCCGTCCGCGCGGCTGGCACCTGGTGGAGAAGCACATCCGCATCGACGGCCGCCCGGTTTCGGCGAGCCTCGTGGACTTCGGGCTGTACTTCTTCCACAACGCGAGGCAGCTGATCGCGCGCGGCAGCGGCCCGTACTTCTACCTCCCGAAGCTGGAAAGCCACCTCGAAGCGCGGCTGTGGAACGACGTTTTCCTGCTGGCGCAACGGGAACTCGGGATCCCGCGGGGCACCATCCGTGCCACGGTGCTGATCGAGACGATCACCGCGGCGTTCGAAATGGACGAGATCCTCTACGAACTCCGCGAGCACGCAGCCGGGCTCAACGCGGGCCGCTGGGACTACATCTTCAGCGTCATCAAGAACTTCTCCTCGCACGGCGCGGACTTCGTGCTGCCGGACCGCGCGCAGGTCACCATGACCGTGCCGTTCATGCGGGCCTACACCGAACTGCTGGTGCGCACCTGCCACAGGCGCGGCGCGCACGCGATCGGCGGGATGGCCGCGTTCATCCCCAGCCGCGACCCGGAGGTCAACGCCACCGCGCTGGAAAAAGTCCGTCAGGACAAGGAACGCGAGGCAGGCGACGGGTTCGACGGCTCGTGGGTGGCGCACCCCGGCCTGGTCCCGGTGTGCCGCGAAGTGTTCGACACCGTGCTCGGCGGCTGGCCCAACCAGCTGGGCAAGCTGCGTGAGGACGTCGACGTCACCGCCGAGGACCTGCTCGACGTCGCGAGCGCTGGCGGCGAGGTCACCGAGGCCGGGGTCCGCGCGAACATCAACGTCGCGCTGCGCTACGTCGACGCCTGGCTGCGGGGCACCGGTGCGGCCGCGATCCACAACCTGATGGAGGACGCGGCCACCGCGGAGATCGCGCGGTGCCAGGTGTGGCAGTGGATCCGCAACGGCACGAAGCTCGAGGACGGGACCGTGCTGACGCGTGAACTCGCGGTCGAGTTCCTGGACGACGAACTGGCTTCGGTGCGCGCCGACCTCGGCGAAGGTACCCGGCTCGACGACGCCTACGCGATCTTCACCGAAACCGCGCTGGGCGAGAAGCTGCCGAGCTTCCTCACGACGGGCGCCTACGCGCGGTACCTCACCGACCTTCGGTGAGCACGGCTGTGTCGATGCGCTCTCGCCGGTAGAGAGTGTTTCGCGCTCCGGCCGTCCTTACCTGACGAAGGGCGGCCGGGTTCCACATCGGTTTGGGACGGTGTGGCCGAGCGAGCCCGGTGGCGGAGGCTCCCCGCCACCGGGCTCGCTCATGTCCGGCGCTTCTTTTGCGCCTTGAGCAAGACCGCCGCCGCTTGGTGCGCCGTCGCCGCTTCCCCGGCGTCGCCACTGATAGCCGCGAGGACCGTCGCGCCCTCCATGAGCGAGAAGAGCTGGTCCGCGAGCGGAGGATCGGGCACCAGTTCACGGATGTACGCGCGGACTTCGTCTTTGTGTTTGCGGATCGCCGCGAGGACCCCGGGTGAGGGTTCACCGAACTCGCCGAACGAGTTGATGAACGCGCATCCCCGGAAGTCCGGCTCGCGGAACCAGTCGTAGAGCCACTCGAACACCGCCAGCGGATCGTCGCCGTGCGCGCGCACGAAGGTGCGCAGCGAAGCGCGCCAACGCTCGTCGCGTCGCAACAGATAAGCCTCGACGAGATCGTCCTTCGACGGGAAGCACTGGTACAGCCGCTTCAGGGACACGCCGGAGCGTTCGCGTACGGCATCCATGCCGACAGCCTGTATGCCGTGGGCGTAGAACAACGTCTCGGCGGCTTCGAGGAGCCGTTCGGTCGCTTCCGCGGGATCCATGTCACCTGCCTCTGGCGTGGAGAACGAACGTTCTCTACTGTAGCCCACAGGAGGAGAACGGACGTTCTCCACTGCTGGAAAGGAGATCCGATGACGTCACGCCCACCGTTCCCGCCCTTCGACGAGGACACGGCTCGCCAGAAGGTCCAGGCCGCCGAAGACGCGTGGAACACTCGTGACCCCGAGCGGGTCGCGCTCGCCTACACCGAGGACTCGGTTTGGCGGAACCGTGACCGGTATGTCGTGGGGCACCCGCAGATCGTCGAATTCCTGACCGAGAAGTGGGAACGGGAACTGGATTACGCGCTGCGCAAGGAGCTGTGGGGCTTCCGGGGGAACCGGATCGGGGTCCGGTTCCAGTACGAGTGCCGCACCGCCGACGGCCGGTGGTACCGCAGTTACGGCAACGAACTGTGGGAGTTCAGCGACGACGGGCTGATGAGCCGTCGTGAGGCGAGCATCAATGACGTGCCGATCGCGGAGGCCGACCGCCGGATCCACGGCCCGCGGCCGAAATCCGACCACGGGCTCCTGCTTCCGGTCTTCTGACCGCGGAAGCACTCAGCCGAAAGCGCTCAGCCGAAAGCGAAAAAGCCCGTCGCCGAAGCCTCGCCACGGCAGGCTGTGTGCATGAGCCTGGGATTCGGCGGCGAGGTGACCGAGTTCTATCACCGGTATCGGCGAGGTTATCCGCCCGCCGTCTTCGACGCGCTGACCGAGGTGTTCGGATTGTCCGCCGCCGATGTCGTCCTCGACCTCGGCTGCGGCACCGGCCAGCTGGCCCGTCCGATCGCGGCGCGGGTCCGCGCCGTGCTGGGCATGGATCCCGAGCCCGACATGCTCGTGCGGGCACGGCGCGCGGCGCTGGACGAGGACGTGCGCAACGTGACGTGGCTGCTCGGCGGCGACGCCGACGTCCCCGCCCTCGGGGCCTTGCTCGGTGGTGATCGGCTCGGCGTGACCACGATCGGCCAGGCCCTGCACTGGATGGAATCGGCCCCGTTGTTCCGCGCGTTGTGGCCGTTGTCGCGTCCCGGTGGCGGTGTCGCGGTGGTGACGAACGGCGAACCGTTGTGGCTCCAGGCCACCCCGTGGTCCCGCGCGCTGCGGGACGTCCTGGAGGGCTGGCTGGGCACACGGCTCACGCGCACGTGCGGCACCGACGAGGTCAGCCGCGAGCGCTATCGGGCAGAGCTGGCCGCCGCCGGATACCAGGTCGACGTCCGGACCATCGAGTACGCCGGGGACCTCGACGTCGACACCATCGTCGGTGGCGTTTTTTCGGCGATGAGCGTCGACCGGCTGCCCGCGCCGGAACGACGTGCGGAGTTCGCCGCTCGCGTCCGCGAGGCGCTGGCGCCGCACATGCCGTTCGTCGAATCGGTGCGAGTCCGCCTGCTGACCGGCCGAGTGCCGCGATGAGCGCGGCTCAGACTCCGAAGGCGTTGCCGGTGGCGATCTTCGGGCGGCCCAGCTCGGCCGGTTCGCCGGGGCGGGCTCGCCGATAAACGGCGACGGTCGCCTCGGCGATCCGGTTCCAGTCGAAGTCCGCGGCCAGCCGGGACTGCGCGGCCAGCGCGCGGCGAGTGGCCGCGTCGCCGTCGCTCAGTACCGCCTCGACGGCGTCGGCCAACGCGGTGACATCGCCGGGCGAGAACGCCAACCCGGTCTCGCCGTGCACGACGACCTCACCGAGCCCGCCCGCCGTCGAAGCGACGAGCGGAGCTTTCGCCGCTGCCGCTTCGAGTGCGACGATGCCGAACGGTTCGTACCGGCTGGGCAGCACGACGGCGTCCGCCGCGGCCAGCACGGCACGCAGGTCCCGATCGGAAAGGTGCCCGACGAAGTCGACCGCACGCCGCACCCGCAGCCGCCGCGACTGGTCGACCAGCTCGTCGAAGTGTCGCCCTTTTCCGGCGACGACGAGCCGCGTGCCCGGATGCTCGCGGCGGATCCGCGGCAACGCCGAGAGGAGGTCCTGAACACCTTTTTCCCATTCCAGCCTGCCGAAATACAGCAGCAGCGGCGCGCCGTCCGGGCTGTAGACCTCGCGGGCGCGGGCGATCTCGCCGGCCGGGACCTGCCAGCTGCGCTCCTCGATGCCGTTGTGGATCACCGTGACGTCCGCGCCGTCGATCTCGAAGAGGTGCGCGACCTCCGCGCGCATTGCCTGCGAGCAGGTGATCAGCGCGTCCGCGCGGTTCGCGAGCCACCACTCGACCGAGTGCACCTGCTGATTCAGCGGATGCGACAGCCAGCCCGAGTGCCTGCCCGCTTCGGTCGCGTGGATCGTGCCGACCAGCGGGACCCGCGCGGCTTCGGCGATCGCGATCGCCGGGTGGGTGACCAGCCAGTCGTGGGCGTGCACGACGTCGGGCTGCCAGCCGCGCAGCAGGTCGTGCGCGGCGCGGATCATCGCGTGCCCCATCGCCAGCGTCCACGCGACGAGGTCACGTTCGAAGGTCACGTGCATCGGGTCCTCGGCGACCCGGATGATCCGCACGCCTTCGACCACCCGGTCGGTGCGCGGATGTGTTTCCGCGTCCGTGCCCGCGGTGTGCCGGCACAGCACCACGACCTCGTGACCCTGCCGGGCGAGATGGCGGGCAAGCGCGTGCACGTGCCGTGCCAGGCCGCCGACGACCACGGGCGGGTACTCCCAGGACAGCATCAGCACGCGCATGGGAGGAGGTTACTCGCGAGTTGGCCCCGCCCGGACGCCCCCGCCGCATGGTTCGACAGGCCGAGCGGGTTTGGTACACGGTGTTAGCTGGGAGGGCCGCGAAGGGGGTTCGGGCCGGAACGACGAATATGTGAAATAGGTCACCCGCTGCTCAATGAATCTCTGCCACCATTGGAGGCGATGACTTTTCTCGAGCGCGTGGACCCGCCGCTGTCGACGCCGTGGACCGCTCAGGTCGGGCCCGGCGAGGTTCTGCCCGACTACCCGAGGCCCCAGCTCACCAGGCCACGCTGGCTGAACCTCAACGGCGTCTGGGAGTACGCCGGATGGCCGGTTTCCGGCGACGAGCCGCGGCCGTCCGGCTACGGCGAACGCATCCTGGTGCCGTTCCCGCCCGAATCGGCCCTCTCCGGAATCGGCAGGCACGACGAGGTTCTCTGGTACCGGCGTGTGTTCGAAATCCCGGAGGACTGGCGGGGCGGGCGGGTGCTGCTGCACTTCGGCGCGGTCGACCAGTCGGCGACCGTGTGGGTGAACAACCAGCGGGTCGCCACTCATGAGGGCGGGCACACCGCGTTCAGCGCGGACATCACCGACGTCCTCCGCGCGTCCGGTTCGCAGGAGCTCACCGTCCGGGCCGAGGACCACACCGACACCGCGACCTTCCCGGTCGGTAAGCAACGCAACGACCCGAGCGGCATCTGCTACACGGCGGCGTCGGGAATCTGGCAGACCGTGTGGCTCGAACCGGTGCCCGCAGCGCATGTCAGAGCACTCGAAATCACGTCGGACCTCACCAGCTTCACGGTATTACCGCAGGTCACCGGTGGTGCGCGGGTCGAGATCGTGGCATCGCCGAATTCCGGCGACGACCAGGTGCGTGCGACGGGCGAGGTCGGCGAGCCGGTGCGCGTCGCCATTTCCCGGCCACGGCTGTGGAGCCCCGAGGATCCCTTCCTCTACGAGCTGACCGTGCGCCTGCTCGACCGGAACGGCGATGTCCTCGACGAAGTCGGCAGCTATGGCGGTCTCCGCACCGTCGAGGTCGTTCCCGGTGCCGATGGCCGCCCGCGGATCGCTCTCAACGGCCGCGTCACGTTCGTGCACGGCCCGCTCGACCAGGGTTACTGGCCGGACGGGATCTACACCGCGCCGACCGACGACGCGCTGCGCTTCGACCTGGAGCGCACCAAGGAACTCGGCTTCAACTCCGTCCGCAAGCACGTCAAGGTCGAACCGGCCCGCTGGTACTACTGGACCGATCGGCTGGGTCTGCTGGTCTGGCAGGACATGCCCTCGCTGACCGTGTCCTTCGACGGCCCGCCCGGCCCGGCACCGGATCCGGTGCCGGAAGCGAAAGTGCGGTTCGAGGCCGAACTGACCGAGATGATCACGCAGCTGCGTGGGATCACCTCGATCATCGGCTGGGTGCCGTTCAACGAGGGCTGGGGCGAATTCGACACCGCGCGGATCGCGGAGTCGGTGAAGAAGCTGGATCCGGGCAGGCTGGTCATCGCCAACAGTGGCGTCAACTGCTGTTTCTCCAGACCCGACTGCCTCGTCGGCGACGTCTACGACGATCACACCTATGTGGGCCCCGGCGAGCCGCCGAAAGACGACGAGCGGGTCGTCTTCGACGGCGAATACGGCGGCCTCGGGCTCGTCCTCGACGAGCATCGCTGGCCGGGGCCGCCGCAGGCGTACGAAATGGCGACGACCGCCCAGCAGCTCACCGAACGTTACGTCGAACTCAGCGAGCGGCTGGAACGGCTGGCGCGGGAAACCGGCTTGGCCGGGGCGATCTACACGCAGATCACCGATGTGGAAAACGAGGTCAACGGCTTCCTCACCTACAACCGCCGGGTCGTCAAACTCGACCTCGCGACCGTCGCCGCCCGCAACCGCGCGGTGATCGCGGCGGGCAGCGCCGGTGCGGACGTCAGTTCGGCAGGGCCGCCTCAATCGCCTTGACGAGGGCTTCGTCGCCAGGTTCGGTGCGCGGGCGGAACCGGCCGAGCACCGAGCCGTCGGCGCCGACGAGGAATTTCTCGAAGTTCCACTGGACATCGCCTGCCGAGCCTTCGGCGTCGGCGGTGCGGGTCAGCTCGGCATAGAGCGGGTGCCGGTTCTCGCCGTTGACCTCGATCTTTTCGCACAGCGGGAACGAGACGCCGTAAGTCGTCGAGCAGAACGTCTGGATCTCCTCGGCGGTGCCGGGCTCCTGCCCGGCGAACTGGTTGCACGGGAAGCCGACGACGGAGAATCCTCGGTCGCCGTACTGCTCCTGCAGCCGCTCCAGTCCGGTGTACTGCGGGGTCAGCCCGCACTTCGAAGCGACGTTCACCAGCAGCAAGGCCTTGCCGCCGAGTGCGCCGAGTGTGGTGTCCTCCCCGGCGAGGGTCTTGAGCGGAATGTCCCGGATCCCCATGGTGCCCCTTCCTTCGTGGTCAGCGCTTCTTGAGCGCCCTGGCGTCGAGATGACCGAACGGGTTGTCGTCGCCGCGGAATGTCGACGCGAGTTCGTGTGCCCGAGCGCGGTCGCCTTCGCGCAACAGCGCTGCCAACGCGTCGAACCGTTCGATGTGGACACGGGCGCGGCGTCGCGCGTAGTCGGCGGCGGAGTCCTTGGTGACCATGAACGCCCAGTCACTCGACAAGGCGAGCATCGCTTCGGCGACCGCCTGGTCGGCCACGGTGTCGCGGGCGGTACTGTCCACGGTTTCGACGAGATCGAGCAGCCTGTGCTGGAGCGCGGTGTTGGCGGTGACCATGTCGGCGACCTGCTCGCCGTCCCAGACCCGCCAGTCCTTGCCCGAACCCCAGGACGACGCGGGCAAGTCGATGGGGCTGCCGAGATGTCCCGCCTCGATCGCGCCGCGCAGCGTCGTCACCCGGACCCCGGACTCGGGCAGGGCCCGTAGCACGCCTTCCAGCCAGGCCGGGCCTTCGTGCCACCAATGTCCGAACAGTTCGGTGTCGTAGGCGGCCACCACCAGCGATTCACGACCGCGCAGGTCCTTCAGTTCGCGCAACCGCGTGACCACGGTGTCCACGAAGTCCTTGACGTGCAGCCCCAGGACGTCGGCGGCGAGCGCGGGATCGTAGGGCGCCTTGTCGGGCGGCTCGATCTGCTTGCCGGTGACACGAGACGGCTTCAACCCGACTTCGTGTGCCCAGGTGTGGAAATCGCGGTAGGCGGCATGTCCGGGGTAGCCCGCTTTGGGGGACCAGACGCGGTAGGTGACTTCGAGATCGCGGCCGAAGCAGACGACGTCGGAGTCACCGACCGTGCGCGCCGACGCCGTGTCGCCCCGCAGCGACGGGCCGTCCACCATGAACCGGCGGACACCCGCGGCCGCGTAGTCTCGTTCCATGCCGGGCGCGTAGCCGCACTCCGGCGCCCAGATTCCTTCCGGACGGCGGCCGATGCGCAGTGCGGTGTCGTCGAGGCCGCCGCGCAGTGCGAACTCGCGCACCCGCGGCTCCAGCAGCGGCTGGAACGGGTGGGCCAGTGGGCCGCCGAGCAGTTCGATCGTGTCACTGTCCACAAGGGAACGCAGAATCGGCGAAAACCCGTGGCGCCACCGAGTTTCGAGTTCCGTGGTGGCACGGGTGGCGGTGCGGTGCTCGGCCGCTGCGAGTTCGCGCAGGAGCGGGTCGCCACGCCACAGTGTTGCCGCGTGCTGCGCGCGCAGCTGCCAGTGGCCGAGCCAGTCGTGGCATGCCGAGATGCAATACGGATCGTCGAGCTGAGCGGCCAGCACCGGCGTCATGCCGAGTGTGAGGACGTCGCGGCGGCCCTCCTCGGCGAAGCGGTGCAGCAGGTCCACCATCGGCAGATAGGAATGCGCCCATGCCTGGTAAAGCCATTCCTCGCCGACCGGCCAGCTGCCGTGATGGGCGAGCCATGGCAGGTGGCTGTGCACCACCAGGCAGAAGGTGCCCTCGTACTCGCTCACCGGCGCACCGCCACGGCAACCAGGTCGAGACTCGCGTCGAGGTCTTCGCCGTGGATGACGAAGTCCTCGGCGCGAATGGCTTCGACGTCCGCCAGCAGCGCGGGCGGCCAGGTCGCCTGCCCGGGCAATTCGCCCATCACGACGTCGAGCTGGGCGTCGATGATCGAGCCGCCGTAACGCGCGTCGAGCGCGCGGAGTGGTTCACCATGGTGCAGACCGTGCAGTGTCTCGACCTCGAATCCCGCATCGGTCAGCAGTGAGTCCATTTCGGATGGTGCGAGTTCCCTGGTGTGGAACGGATTCAGCGGAGTATCGCTGTCCGGGGTGAAGGTCAGGCGGTTCGGGGTGGTCACCAGTAGCCGCCCGCCCGGTATGAGCACACGACGGCATTCGGCGAGGAACCCGGCCTGATCCCAGAGGTGCTCGATCACCTGGAAGTTCGCCACGACGTCCACCGAGGCGTCCCGCAGCGGCAGGAACGCGAGGTTCGCCCGCGCGATCGTGACCGCGGGATAGCGGCGGGCGACGTGCTCGGTGGTCGGCTGGTCGTAGTCGAGCGCCACCACACGCCGGGCGTGCTCGGCGAGGAGACCCGCTCCGTACCCTTCGCCGCACCCTGCCTCCAGGACTGTCGCACCCGCGCAGTGGGGGAGCAAGGCGAAATACGCGGCCTCATGACGCCGGAACCAATAATTCTCCTCGGCGATGCCGGGGACGGTTCGCTCGCCGGTGAGGTGCAGCGCTTCGGCCCGGGTGGCTGGGGTGGTCACGCTCGCGACCCTAGCGGGTGACCTGGCCGGAACGGGCAGGACAGCAGGCGATGTCACGTCTTGGTGAGCTGTCTTGTCCATGGGGTATGCAATGGACCTTCACACGTGTACTTCTCGTGATCTTCGGTGCGATCGAGGCCGGTGTCGGCCTGTGGCCGCTGGTGTCGCCCCTGGGCTTCTACCAGGACTTCCCGGGACTCCGGCGGGGTTGGGTGGCGATGGACGGCGCCTTCAACGAGCACCTCATCCGCGACTTCGGCGGGCTGAACCTCGCACTCGCCGCCGTCCTGGTCGGCGCGGCGGTGATCGGCACGGCGGCGGCAGTCCGTCTCGCCGGCGTCGCGGCGCTGCTGTTCGGCGCGCCGCACTTCGCGTACCACCTCGGCCACCTCGCCCATTTCGAAGCGCTGGACCAGGTCCTGATCGTGGTGACGACGGCGCTGGGCGCGCTGGTGCCGCTGGTCCTGATCCTGCTGCCGGGACGGCGGATCAAGCCACCGGAGACACCGTGATGCCGATGGCGCCCGGGCCGACGTGGGCGCCGATGACGGTGCTGGCCTCGACGAGCATGGCCTCGCCGAGGCCGGCCACCCGCTGCCGGAGCGCTCCGCCGATTTCGTACTCTCGCTCGTCGGGCCCGCCGAAGCGGGTCACCGCGACGTCCACCTGCTGGGTGCCTGCCGTCTTCACCGCCAGGTCGACCAGCTTGCTCAACGCGCGTTTGACGCCGCGCGCCCTGGCCGCCGGGGAGACCTCGCCCCCGGTCACGGTGAGCAACGGCTTGATCGACAGCGCTGTGCCCAGCATCGACTGTGCGGCGCCGATACGGCCCCCGCGGCGGAGGTACTCCAACGTGTCCACGTAGACGAGTTCGGTACTGGTGCGGAAGCGGCGTTCCGCCGCTGCGATCACCCGGTCCACCTGAGCGCCCGCCGCGGCGGCGCGGGCGGCGGAAACGGCCGCGAAGCCGAGGCTCATGCCGAGCGTCCCGCTGTCGAGGATGTGCACGGGGATGCGCACCTGCTGGGCGGCTTCGCGGGCGGCCTCCAGCGTCGCGGACATGCGCCCCGAGATGTGGACGCTCACGACGGCGGACGCGCCACGGGCGGCCGCGTCCTGATAAGCCCAGAAGAACGCGCCGGGATCCGGCGGTGTGGTGCTGACCGGGGTTCCGGCGCGCATCGACTCGATGAGTTCGACGCGGTCGAAGCGGTGTTCGTCGTCGAGATGGTCGCCGACGTGCAGCTGGATCTGGGCGACACCGATGCCCCAGCGGGCGGCGAGCTGCTCCGGCAGGCACGAACTCGAGTCCGTGATGACGGCGATGGAGGCGGACATGGTGCCGGAGGTTAACAATTAACCACCTACTCCGAGTAGGCCGCCGTTCGCCCGATCGGCGGAGCGGTCCACGATATGGGGCAACCCAAAACTACCGGGACGATCGTCCAGCTAGTTTGCTCATCCAGGTGAATGCCGTCACCTCGCCGGGTCAGGCGCGCCGGATGGCTCTAATCTACCGGCCAGTAGAGCACTGTCCCGTGGCCGACGCCGGCCACTACCGGGAGGTCGAAGAAGACCCATGACGAACATCGTTGTCCTGGTCAAGCAGGTACCGGACACCTACTCGGAGCGGAAGCTCTCCGGCGCCGACCACACCCTTGACCGTGAATCCGCCGACGCCGTGCTCGATGAGATCAACGAGAAGGCCGTCGAAGAAGCCCTGAAGATCAAGGAAGCCGGCGAGGGCGAGGTCACCGTGATCTCGGTCGGCCCCGACCGCGCGACGGACGCGATCCGCAAGGCGCTGTCCATGGGCGCCGACAAGGCCATCCACGTCTCCGACGAGGCGCTGCACGGCTCCGACGCCATCGCCACCGCCAAGGTTCTCGCGGCCGCCATCGCGAAGGTCGGCAGCTACGACCTGATCATCGCCGGCAACGAGTCCTCCGATGGCCGCGGTGGCGCTGTCCCCGCGATCCTCGCCGAACTGCTCGGCCTGCCGCAGCTGACCTACGTCCGCGTGCTGAACGTCGAGGGCACGGCGGTGAAGGCCGACCGGGAGACCGAGGACGGCATCACGCACCTCGAGGCGAACCTGCCCGCGCTGGTCAGCGTCGGCGAGAAGATCAACGAGCCGCGCTACCCGTCGTTCAAGGGCATCATGGCCGCGAAGAAGAAGCCGGTCGAGACCCTGACCATCGCCGACCTCGGCATCGACGCGGGCGAGGTCGGCCTTGGCAACGCCTGGTCGTCGGTCATCGAAGCCTCCCCGAAGCCGCCGCGCACCGCGGGCGAGAAGGTCGAGGACGAGGGTGACGGCGGCAGCAAGGTCGCCGAGTACCTGGTCGGCCAGAAGCTCATCTGAGACAGGTTTCGAGGAGGAATAGGGAAATGGCTGAAGTACTCGTCCTCGTCGACCACGTCGACGGTGAGGTCAAGAAGGTCACGCTCGAGCTGCTGACCGCCGCCCGCGCCCTCGGTGAGCCGTCCGCGGTCGTCGTCGGCCCGACGGGCTCCGCGGCGAAGGCCAAGGAAGCGCTGGCTTCGCACGGTGCCGCGAAGGTGTACGTCGCCGAGGGTGACGACGCCACCGGTTTCCTGGTCACCCCCAAGGTGGACGTGCTGGCCAAGCTGGCCGAGCAGGCCTCCCCGGCGGCCGTGCTCGTCGCGGCCGGTGCCGAGGGCAAGGAGGTGGCCGCGCGGCTCGCCGTCCGGCTGGGCTCCGGTCTCCTCTACGACGCCGTGGGCGTCAACGGCGACGGCAGCGTGGACCAGTCCATCTTCGGTGGCGCGTTCTCCGTGAAGTCCAAGTCCGCCAAGGGCGCACCGGTCGTCTCGGTGCGGCCCGGTGCGGTCGAGGCGGAGGCCGCCGAGGGTGCCGCGGCCGAGGAGACCGTCGAAATCCCGGCCGCCGACCCGGCGAAGTCCGCGCGGGTCACCGGCGTGGAGCCGGTGGTGGGCGGCGACCGGCCGGAGCTGACCGAGGCGTCGATCGTCGTTTCGGGTGGTCGTGGTGTCGGCTCGGCGGAGAAGTTCGATGTCGTCGAGAAGCTGGCCGACTCGCTCGGCGCGGCCGTCGGCGCTTCCCGCGCCGCTGTCGACTCCGGTTACTACCCGGCGCAGTTCCAGGTGGGCCAGACCGGCAAGACCGTGTCGCCGCAGCTGTACATCGCGCTCGGCATCTCCGGCGCGATCCAGCACCGCGCGGGCATGCAGACCTCGAAGACGATCATCGCGGTCAACAAGGATCCCGAGGCGCCGATCTTCGAGATCGCCGATTTCGGCGTCGTGGGCGATCTGTTCAACGTGGCCCCGCAGCTGACCGAGGCGGTCGAGAAGCGCAAGGGCTGAGCTCTCGCCGAATCGATTCGAAGGGCCCTCCGGGATGGTTCCCGGAGGGCCCTTCGGCATCTTCGGGTGAGCCATGGACCTGAGAGAACCCTGAGAACCCGCAATTCACTGAACGTGCACTATTCGGTCACCGGATGGCACTCCTCGCGGTTCTTCCCGCCGGGTACACCTTGACCATGACGACGTCACAGCTCCTCGTCAGTACTGACCAGGCGGGTGTCGAGGTTCCGGCCGGTGCACCCAGGTACTCCTTGCTCGTCGCCCACGGAAATGACGAAGTCGTCGCCGCTCAAAAGCTGCGATACGAGGTCTTCGCCGAAGAAGTCGGGGCGAATCTCAATACCCTCCAGGCCGGGCTCGACGTCGACTACTTCGACGAGTTCTGCGACCACCTCGTCGTGCGCGACGACAACACGGGCGAAATCGTCGGTACCTACCGGATGCTGCCGCCCGAGCGCGCAGCACAGGCCGGGAAACTCTACTCCGACAGCGAATTCGACCTCACCGCGATCAACGGGCTCCGGCCGTCGTTGGTCGAGACCGGACGCTCCTGCGTCCATTCCGAGCACCGCAGTGGCGCTGTCGTGAGCCTGGTGTGGGCCGGGATCGCGCGGTACATGCTGCTTTCCGGGCACCGTTACCTCGCCGGCTGTGCATCCGTGCCGTTGACCGACGGTGGAAGCTTCGCGGCCGGTGTGTGGGATGTGTTGCGCGCCAAGCACTACGCCGACGAGTCGGCCCGCGTCACCCCCTTGCAGCCGTGGCTGGACGAGGGGATCGCGCGTCCCGCACGCTCGCTGCTCCCACCGCTGATCAAGGGTTACGTCCGGCTCGGCGCCAAGGTGTGCGGCCCGCCCGCCCACGACCCGGACTTCGGTGTCGCCGACTTCTTCGTGCTGCTCGACCTGCACAACGTCGATGAGCGCTATCTCAAGTTCTTCCTCGGGGCTCAGTTATGAGCCATCCCTGGATGCCCACTTCTCCGTGCGGGGACGGCTGTCTGACCGAAGGCGCACGGACGGTGGCGTTGCCTCGTCGAGTGGTGCGGTTCACCGCGGCGATTGGTGTTGTCCTCGTGGCGGTGCTGAGCGCCCCTCTGCTGCTCGTTCTCCGCGGGAGTGGCAGGGAACGACTGATCAGGGCGGTGTTCCGCGGGGTGTTGCGCGCTTTCGGCGTGAAATTGGTATTACGCGGGGCAGAAGGATTTCTGGCGGCGCCGGCGGGGCGTGGGGCGTTGGTCGTGAACAACCACATCTCCTGGTTGGACATCGTGGCGATCAACGCGCTCCGGCCGATGCGCGCGCTGGCGAAGCGCGAGATCGCGGGCTGGCCGGTGCTCGGGAGTCTCGTCTCTCGTGGCGGAAGTATTTTCCTTGACAGGGAAAGGCTTCGCACGTTGCCGGGGACGATGGACGAACTCGCCGCCGCCTTGCGCTCCGGGTCGTTGGTGAACGTGACCCCCGAAGGCACCACCTGGTGCGGGCTGGCCTCCGGCAGGTTCACGACGGCCACCTTCCAGGCCGCGATCGACGGCGGGGTACCCGTGCGTCCGATAGCGTTGCGGTACCGGCTCGCCGACGGCAGGGAGACCAGCCAGCCGGCGTTCATCGGTCCAGAGTCCCTTGTCGCTTCACTTCGCCGGGTAGCCGCCTTGCGGGGGCTGGTGCTCGAGGTGCATGTGTGTCCCGAGATCGCACCTGGACGTGCGTCGAACCGTCGCGAGCTGGCGTCACTGGCGGAGGCGGCGGTGCATTCGGCGCTCGGCACGGTCCGCATCCCGGTACAACGTCGCAAGTCGGCTCGTGTCTCGGCGCCGAGGCGTCCGGTGAACAGCTGATCCAGCGCCCCTTGCGGTGCGCGTCTTGACCTCCACTGAGCTGGAGGTTGCAGGCTGGCGATCATGAGCCGGACGATCGAAGCGCCCGCCCGCCGCAGTGTGCTTTGGGCGCCTGAACGCAGGCTGACCACTGCCGCGCTGCTGCTCGTCGTCACCTTGGTCGCGTTCGAGAACATGGGCGTCGCCACCGCGATGCCGACGCTCGTGGCAGAGCTGCGAGGGCTTTCGCTCTACGCTTGGCCGTTCGTCACGTTCTTGATCGCCAGCGTGGTCGCCACCGTGTTGTCGGGCCGGATAGGCGACCGTCGTGGCCCGGTCCCCGCGTTGCTGGCCGGTCCTGTCCTCTTCACCTGCGGACTGATCGTGGCGGGCACCGCGACCGGGATGCCGTTGCTGCTCGTCGGCCGGGCGTTGCAAGGGTTCGGGTCGGGGCTTCTGCTGGTCTCGGTCTCCTTGCTCATCGCCCTGACGTTCACTGACCGGGAACGGCCGGTCATCTACGCCGCGAACGCGGCGGCGTGGGTGCTGCCCGCGGTCGTCGGGCCGTCATTGGCGGGCGTGATCACGGTGAGTGTCGGGTGGCGCTGGGTCTTCCTCGGGCTGGTCCCCCTGGTCATCGTGGGTATCGCGATGCTCCTCGTCGTTGCTCGCCGGTTGCCGCCGCATGTTCCCGCGGCCACTGGACGGCAGGCCGGTGTGATCACCGCGGTGGTCGCCGCACTCGGGGTAGCCGCCTTGACCTGGGCTTCCCAGCAACGCTCGCCGTACGCCCTCATCGTGGGAGCAGCCGGGCTTGTCGTCTTGGCATACTCGCTGCGCAAACTCCTGCCGAAGGGCACCTTGACCTCCCGTCCGGGGCTGCCGACGGTCGTGGCTTCGCGGGCGCTCCTTGCCGGTGCTTACGCCGGTATGGAGGCCTACCTGCCATTGACGATGAGTGCGGTCCATGGCTATGGCCCCGCACTCGCCGGCTTGCCACTGACCATCACGGCGCTTGGCTGGTCGGCGGCGTCCGCGGTGCAGGGAAGGTTCGTCGACTGGTCGAGAGAAGCGTCGCTCCGAGTCGGGTTCCTCCTGGTCACAGCGGGTCTTGTGGGGTTCGGGCTGGTGTCCCAGCCACTGTTCCCGGCATGGATCGCCTTCGTGGTCTGTGCGGTGGGCGGGGCAGGGATGGGAATCGCGATGCCCGCTGTCTCGGTGCTTCTGTTGCGGTATTCGCCCGAAGGGGAGCGGGGGTTCAACACCTCGGCGATGCAGCTTGCCGACTGGGTGGGATCCGCGTTGCTCATCGGCCTGGGCGGAGTCCTGCTCGGCCTCATAGCGTCGGCGCAGCGTCCCTCGCCTGCAATGGCTGTGCTCAGTGCGGTGCTCATCGCGCTCGCCGCACTAGGGGCTCGTTTGACAGGCCGCTGGCCGACGAAGGTGTGACAGCCCACTCTGACTGCGAGGGTGGGCTTCGTCACCCGCTGAAGCGGACTACCCTGAAGGGGCGATGACCTACCTCGACCACGCGGCGACCACTCCCATGTTGCCGGAAGCCATAGCGGCGATGACCGAGGCGTTGCCCACCGTGGGCAACGCCTCAGCGCTGCATTCCTCGGGCAGGCGCGCGCGGCGGATTGTCGAGGAGGCCCGCGAGACGATCGCCGAGGCGCTGGGTGCCAGGCCGTCGGAAGTGATCTTCACCGGAGGCGGCACGGAGAGCGACAACCTCGCCGTCAAGGGGATCTACTGGGCGCGCCGAAACGAGCGGTCCGAACGGCGCCGCGTGCTGTGTAGCACGGTCGAACACCACGCGGTCCTGGACACGGTCCAATGGCTCGAGGAGTACGACGGAGCGGAGATCACCTGGCTTGAGGTCGACAGCCAGGGTCGTGTCTCGCCTGAGACGCTGCGTTCGGCTATCGCCCGGGAACCGGAGTCCGCGGCACTGGTCACGGTCATGTGGGCCAACAACGAGGTGGGGACGATCAATCCGGTCCCCGAACTCGCGGCAGTTTGCGCGGAATTCGGTGTGCCGCTGCACACCGACGCGGTGCAGGCGGTCGGAGCGATCCCGGTGGATTTCGCCGCCAGCGGAGCCGCGGCGCTCAGTCTCACCGGGCACAAGCTCGGCGGTCCCTATGGGGTCGGCGCACTGCTTCTCGGCCGGGACACCGCTTGTGTGCCACTTCTGCATGGCGGTGGCCAGGAACGCAGCGTCCGGTCCGGCACCCTGGACGTACCGGCGATCGTCGGTTTCGCGGCTGCTGTGCGTGTGTGTGTCGAAGCGCAGGAAGAACAGGCCAAGGCGCTCACTCATCTCCGTGACGGGCTCATCGAGGCTGTGCTTCGCGAGGTGCCGGACGCGGTGCTCAACGGTGGTGAGGACAACCGGCTGCCTGGGCATGCTCACTTCACGTTTCCGGGGTGTGCGGGCGATAGCCTCCTGATGTTGTTGGATGCCAAGGGAATCGAGTGTTCGACGGGTTCGGCCTGTACGGCCGGGGTCGCCCAGCCGAGCCATGTACTGCTGGCTATGGGTGCGGACCCTGTCGCCGCCCGTGGCTCGTTGAGGTTCTCGCTCGGTCACACCTCCTCCGCGGCTGACGTTGCGGCGCTCGCCGAGGAGATCGGCGGCGTCGTGACGCGTGCGCGGCAGGCGGGGCTGGCCGGGATGCGTAAGCAGAAGCAAGAGGTGTAGGGCATGCGAGTACTGGCTGCGATGAGTGGGGGAGTGGATTCGGCGGTCGCCGCGGCACGCGCGGTGGACGCCGGCCACGACGTGGTCGGCGTCCACCTGGCGTTGTCGGCGAAGCCGGGCACCCTGCGTACCGGCTCGCGGGGTTGTTGCACGATCGAGGATTCGCACGACGCCCGCAGGGCTGCCGATATCCTCGGGATACCGTTCTACATCTGGGATTTCGCTGAGCGCTTCACCGAAGAAGTAGTGGAGACCTTTGTCGGGGAATACGCCGCGGGGCGTACCCCCAACCCGTGCGTCACCTGCAACGAGAAGATCAAGTTCGAGGCCCTGCTGGAGAAGGCCATGGCACTTGGCTTCGACGCGGTGGCGACTGGCCACTACGCCCGTCTGACAGTGCATGACGGCGTTCCGGAACTGCGCCGCAGCGCCGACGAGGGCAAGGACCAGTCCTACGTTCTCGCCTCGTTGACTCCCGCGCAGCTCAGTCACGCGATGTTCCCACTCGGGGACTCCTGGAAGTCCGACGTGCGAGCCGAAGCGGAGCGCCGTGGCTTGTCCGTGGCGAGGAAGCCCGACAGCCACGACATCTGTTTCATTCCGGACGGCGACACCAAGACGTTTCTGGAGAAGCGGTTGGGCCAGCACCCGGGCGACCTTGTCGACGCGGAAACCGGAGCAGTGCTTGGTCGGCACACCGGCGTGCACGGATTCACGGTGGGGCAGCGCAAAGGCCTTGGGATCGAGGCGCCCGCGCCTGACGGCCGGCCGCGGTACGTGCTGTCGTTGGAACCCGTGTCCGGCACGGTCAAGGTCGGCTCCGCGGCAGGTCTGGGAGTGCGGGTGATCGAGGCGGATCGTCCGATCTGGCCCGGCGGACGGCCACTGCGCGGCCCGACCGAATGCGTCGTCCAGGTGCGGGCTCATGGCGGCATCGTCGATGCTGTAGCCGAAGTCGACTCCGACCAGGTGACGGTCCAGTTGCGGGAGCCCTTGCGTGGCGTCGCACCGGGACAGGTCGTCGTTCTTTACCGTCCCGATGCCGTATCGGGTGATCTTGTCCTCGGGAGCGCGAAGATCTCGGGTACTCGCTGATCTCGCGCAGCGGTAGCACAGACAACAGGAGCCTAGGGCGCACTGAATACTGCCTTCGCATCGTTCTGTGATGGCCGCTCCAAACGGGTAGTCCTGGCTCTCCGTTCCCTTCACCGGTGTCGAGAACTGCCTGGCGAAGCATCCGGACGGGGCTCGTGGAACGGCGGAGCAGAGCTGCGCTGAGTTCTTCCGGTCGGGGTCGTAATAGTGAGGCTGTCGTCCGGCGACACCTCATAATGCCAATCGGCCCGGCGTTTCAGCCGACGGTGGCGAGGGCAGAAGGTCACAGGCCTCATCGACGTCGTCTCGGCGCCGGCCTCGTTCCGGGAGCGAGTGTTTTCGATTTTGCAGTTCTGCGCCGGCCTTGTGCAGCCCGGCTGCCTGCACTCTCGGTCGCGGACACGAACGAACTCGTCCATTTCGGGTGTGGGCCGGTAGCGGGTGCCCCCGAGCTCGATCATCTGTCCGGTCAGCGGATCGGTGATGATCCGCCGAAGCGCTGTGTCCGGCCCCGCGGCGATACGGCGAGCGAGTACCGCGGGGATGTGACCGTGGCCCGCCATCTCGACAGGGTCGTTGTTGAGGCCGAGGTAGGTGGCAAGGTCCATGTACAGAAAGACCTCTGCTCGTTCCTCACAGCCGCCGTCCTCGTTGAGCAGCAGATCCAGCGCGACGTCGGTCCTCAACTGGTCCAATGTGCGTTCTTCGTCGGGAGTCTTCAGAGCACGTGCGGCCTGGTCGATCCGAAGATAGGCCGCTGTCGCTTTCTCCGCTGGCGCGTTGTCGACGGACAGGCGCGAAACCCCCGAAGCGCTGTGGCTCAGCACCACACGCCGCTCGGCGCGTCGCCGTGCGCCGCGGTGGGCGGCTCCGTTGGGGTCCACCTTCATGGCGGCGTGAGTGGTGGCTTTCCGGACCTGAGTCGCGTTCTTTCCGGGCAAACGGCCCACCAGAACCACGTCGACGATAGCCGCGTGCTCATCGGAGAGCCACGAGGTGGCGTCCGTGACCTTCATGGCGCGGAAGAGATCGAGCTCGCCATCGTCCATCAGTTGCAGCGTGCGCGGTAGCCGTGTGGTGAGAGCTTCGGCGGCGGAGATCACCGCGCTCGCATGATGTTCCGTACTGGACAGGACGGAGGCGATTTCGGTCAGCACGCTCTGGGAGTCACGGTTACGTCGGTTGAATTCGGCGATGCAGCGGAGCTGCAGCGCCTGTATCCGAGCAATTTCCGCGCCTGTGTCCTGGACGATCTGCAGGATCGCGTCGTCCTGCATGCGCTGCAAGACTTTGGGATCCATGCGGATCATTCGTCGCATAAAGGCCGAGTTTGCCGGGTCTTCTCGTTCTTCTGTGTCCCTGGTATCGCGCAGGGGTCGCGGTGAAGGTGTCATGTCGGCGACCGTACGCCATGGGGAAGACGAAAAAACGCGAGCGGAAGAAAATTGCCGGAAAATGGTACGAATGGTCCGCTCGTGCCATCGGCTATTTGACTTGCGGTGGCGGGGAGGTCATCCTGACCCCACCCGCGGCGTGGGCTGTCGACACGTTGAGTGAATCACTTGTCCACGACGACGAAAGGCTGAAATGACATCGGCCTTGAGGACGGAGGTCGTATGAGGAGCGCACTCGTCATGGTGGAGCGTTCAGAGCGCAAGCTTGAAACCCGTGTGGCTCGCGACAAAACCAAGCCGCTCGTAGAAGCGGTGTGCGTTCACCCGCGAGACGTCCGAAGTCAGCTGTACCAGCGCGCAACCCCGTTGGCGCGATTCTGCGACAGCCCAGCGAACGAGCCGGCCGCCGAGGCCGGAACCACGATGGTCGCTGCGCACCCGGACTGCCTCGATTTGGCCACGGCGCGCTCCCTTGCGGGCCATGCCGGGGATGATCGTCAGCTGAAGCGTTCCGACCGGCTCGTCCTCGACAGCTGCGACGACGAGGAGCTGATTCGGATCGTGTTCGATCTCGTCGAAGGCTCGAAGATACGGAACGAGGTCGTCGACCGAGTCTCGCTTGGCGCCGAGCTGGTCGTCGATGATCATGCGGACGATGGCTTCGACGTCGTCGCGTCTCGCTTGGCGGATCTGAGGATTATTCACGTGGCGAGTGTCCCAGCGAACGAGTGAACCCTTGATAGCTGTATTCGAACCCGAACCGAGCGTAGTAGCTGCTCAGATCTCCCCGTGCGAGCCCGGAATCCAAATGGAGCCTGGTGCAACCACGTTTCGTGGCTTCCTTGATCGCCCAGGTCAGCAGCGCGCTCGTGACGCCCCGGCGGGTGGCCCGGACGCCTTCGACAAGCCCGCGTGGCTTGCCCTGCCAGGACAATCCTCGGAGTACCGTCAGCTGCGCTGTGCCGACGATGCCGTGATCGTCCTCCGCCACGACCAACGCGACCCGAGGGTCGGCGTCAAGCGCTTCGAAGGCGTCGAGCAGCGGTTGAGCAGGCGTCTGGAAGAGCGCGGCGACCGCTGCGATGTCCGCTCGCCGTGCCCGTCTGATGACTTCCATCTCGACCAGTATGCAAGGAAGCCCGAGCAGGCGGCCAAGCGCCGGCTACTCGCAGGTTGCGAGGACGTGTCTCGCTCAGGGTGCAGAGTAGTGACGTACTTCATCGACATCGTGCGCGGCAAGTTTGCCCTGCGAAACAAGCAGGTCCAGGTGGGCGCCTGTTTCCAGAACGGCGAGCATCTGGTTGAACGCGTCCATTTCGGACAGTTTGCGGCCGCGGCGCGTCCAGCCCAGACGAGAGGCGATTTCGAAGGCTGTGCTCGCGCCGGCCAACGCTTGTTGTCCCATGGTCTCGAGTCGTTGCCGATGGTGTTCGAGCAACTCGTCGACGCGGGCGTGCACGCTGTCGGTGACCGGACCGTGCGCGGGCAGCAATCGTCGGTCGGGCATGGCTCGGACGAGCCGCAGCGAGTCGATGTAGTCGTTCAGCGGCAACTCGGCGGGGACAGGCTGGAAGCCGATCGAGGGGGTGATGTGCGGCAGTACGTGGTCACCGGAGAACAGCAGGCCGCCCGCGCCATCGACGAAGACGACGTGTCCGGCGGTGTGCCCTGGCGTGTGGACGATTTCGAGCTCGCGCCCGGGCATGATCGTGCGGCGACCAGGCAGGAGCCATTCGTCGGGGGCTTCCCACAGATCGGCTTCATGGTGTCGTACGTCGGTGCCGAACAACCGTGCCAACGCTTCCACCACCTCGTCGGCTCCGCAACGGCGGAGAAGGTGGACCTGGGGAGCCATCGGCAGTCGCTCCGGATTGGCCGAGGCTTTCAGGGATGGTTCTTCTCCCTGGCCCATCGCGACCTTCATGCCGAACTCGCGGCGGAGCGCCACAGCTTGGGTGTAGTGGTCGCGGTGGACGTGTGTCACCAAGAACTCGGTGACATCCGCGAAGCCCGCGCCGATTCCCTGCAATGCGGCGGCAAGCCGTTGCCTGGCCTCAGTCAGCGCCCAGCCCGAGTCGATCAAGGCCAGCTTCGTGCCGTCGGTGACCGCGTAGACGTTGACCGCGCGGAGCGCGTCGTCGGGAAGTGGCAATGGAATCCGGTAAACGCCAGGCGCGACCTCGTAGATTCCGGGCTCCGCCCAGTTCCGGTTGCTGTTGTCGGGCAACGGCTCCACGGCAACCTCCGTCCCGGCAGGACGTCGATGTCCTGACCATTTCTCACCTTGAGCCGTGGGCAGCCCGGTGTCTACCGGGACGCGATGAGACACCGGTCACTTGGCAGCGGCGCCGAATCGGCGCCGTGACGACGGGTACTGGGCGTGGGACGCGGGTCCTGGCGACAGTTCCGTGAACTGGGTGAGGTGGGGGCCCTCTACTGCGGCCGGAGTGCTTCGGCCAGAATCAGAGGTCGTGAATCAACCTGCCTGGCCAGCCGGCGCCGCCACCGGGATCGGCTCCATGCCGGGGACCGACCCCGCCGAAGCGGCTGCCGTCGTGTTCGGCGAGCTGCCGGCGTTTCCGCACTTCCCGGAGCTGCCTGCGCGCGGAGTCGGGGCTGACCTGCTCGGCCGTACGGCGGCGCTGCTCGTCGATCTTGCCGTCGAGGTGGTACCAAGCGGTTACCGTGTCGCCGCCAGGCCCGGCCACGATCATCGGCGGGGTGCGGATCTGCTTCGCTGGGACCTGGACGCACTCCAGGAGGCTCGAGAGAAGGCCGGCGCCGCGCCGCCGGTGATCAAGACTCAGCTCGCTGGGCCATGGACGCTCGGGGCGGGTATCGAACTAGTTCGTGGTCACCGCGTGCTCACTGATCGTGGTGCCCTTCGGGACTTCGTGTCCTCCATGCTCGAAGGGCTGGCCGGACACGTCGCCGAGATCACCGCGCGCACCGGTGCTCCCGTAGTCGTGCAGTTCGACGAGCCGTCGTTGCCCGCCGTCCTCGCCGGGGATCTGCCGACTCCTTCTGGCTACGGCAACATTTCCGCAGTGCCCGAGCCAGAGGCTCGTGACCTGCTGTCGACGGTTATCGAAGGTGCCGCGGAGATCACGGGGCAGCCCGTGGTCGTGCATTGCTGCGCAGCGCGGCCGCCGCTCGCGCTGCTGCGCGCGGCGGGGGCTGGGGCCGTCGCTTTCGATCTGTCCGCCCTCGATCGGACATCGTCCTCGCTGCTCGACGAGATCGGAGAGACGTGGGACAGCGGCGCCACCTTGTTCCTCGGACTTGTTCCCACTACTGATCCGGGTACCCGGCCCGGCCTGCGTGACGTCGCGGAGCCCGCGCTCAACCTGGTCGACCGGCTCGGATTCAACCGCGGCATTCTTGCCGAACGAGCCGTGCCGACTCCGGCCTGTGGCCTCGCGGGAGCAACCACCGAGTGGATGCGTCGCGCTCTTTCCCTCACCCGCGATCTCGGCAGGGCATTCGCCGAACCGCCCGAGACCTGGTGAACGGCAGACGGCGGCCCTACTGGACGCGTAGCGTGTCGGGGAACCCGATCGAACGAGGACTCTTCAAGACATGCGCTTGTTCCGCCGCCGTCGTAGCGAAACCGCCGATCCACCCGACCCGCGTACGGCATGGCCCGACCAGCCGGTCCCGGACGACGCCGAGGCCGCGGCCGCGGAATTCTGGCGCGGATGGTTCGCGTTGCTGCCACAGGTCAGCGCCGCGCTGGGGGATCAGGAGCCGCACCGCGTCGAGCACGATCTGTGTCAGCTGGTCGAGGCGCTGCATCCGCGGCTGCATTTCTCGCTCGAACGTGGTCAGCTGGCCATCTACGCGCTGGTGGTCACCGGCCAGGAGGATCCGGAACTGCGGCCTTACACCGATGCGTGGAAGGCCGCCGCGCCGCCCGACGACACGATCTGGGAGTACCACGACTCCGTGCCGCCGGTCCCCGATCCGAGCGGGGTCACGGTCAACTTGGGGGAGCACCAGATTTCGCTCGCCGACGTCCGGGTGGCCGCCCAGGTCGACGAATCCGCTGCGGTTGTCGACGTCGCTGTCTTCCACCCGGCCTTCGCCGAACTCGATTCCGGCGCGCGGACCACGATGACGTTCCTGCCGCTCGACGCCACGCTCGGTGAGCGCGTTGCCGCGGAACGGCTGCGTCGTGTCGAGACCGCGGAGGCCGAGCCGGAGGCAGCCATCACCCTCCTCGAACTCCGTGACCTGGTCCGAACGCTCAGCAGCCGACCGGGCGAGAATGTCGGTGACTCCGGCTAGGGTTACTACCCGTGAGCACCGAGCTTCCCCAGGACCAGATCACCGACCAGGCCGCCCTCGACGCCGCCGAGGACGTCACGGAGGTGCCGGCCGAGGTCCGTGAGCGGCATGCCGCGCTCGCCGAAGAGGTTCGCGGCCACCAGTTCCGGTATTACGTGCTGGACGCCCCCATCGTCTCCGATGGCCAGTTCGACGAGTTGCTCGCCGAACTGCAGCGGATCGAGGACGCTCATCCTGGCCTGGTCACGCCCGACTCACCGACGCAGAACGTCGGTGGCACGTTCTCCACGGAGTTCGTGGCGCACGACCATCTCGAGCGCATGCTCAGCCTCGACAACGTCTTCGACACCGACGAGTTCCTCGCCTGGGTCGAGCGGGTGGAGAAAGAGATCGGAAGCACCGAGTACCTCGCCGAGCTGAAGATCGACGGTCTCGCCGTCAACCTGCTGTACGAGAACGGTCAGCTCACCCGCGCGCTTACGCGGGGCGACGGCCGCACGGGCGAGGACGTGACGCTGAATGCGCGCACGCTCGAGCAGGTCCCGGAAACGCTTACCGGTACCGAGCAGTTCCCGGTTCCGGCACTGGTCGAGATCCGCGGAGAGGTGTTCTTCCGGGTCGAGGACTTCCTTGAGCTCAACGCGAAGATGGTCGAGGCGGGGAAACCGCCGTACGCGAACCCGCGCAACACGGCGGCGGGATCGTTGCGGCAGAAGGACCCGCGGATCACGCGGGAGCGGCGGCTGCGGCTGATCTGCCATGGGCTGGGCCGCCGCGAAGGCTTCGAACCCGAGCGCCAGTCCGAGGCGTATGAGGCGCTGGCCGCGTGGGGGCTCCCGGTTTCGCCGCACAGCAAGGTCCTGCGGTCGGCGAAGGAACTTACCGATCACATCGCCTACTGGGGTGAGCACCGGCACGACGCCGAGCACGAGATCGACGGGGTCGTGATCAAGGTCGACCAGGTTTCGCTGCAACGCAGGCTAGGCACGACGTCCCGGGCGCCACGCTGGGCGATCGCCTACAAGTACCCGCCGGAAGAGGCCATCACGACGCTGCTCGACATCCAGGTCGGCGTCGGCCGTACCGGCCGGGTCACGCCGTTCGCGGTGACCGAGCCGGTCAAGGTCGCCGGTTCCACGGTGGCCAGGGCGACGCTGCACAACCAGGAAGAGGTCAAACGCAAGGGCGTGCTGATCGGCGACCGGATCGTGCTCCGGAAGGCCGGTGACGTCATCCCCGAGGTGCTCGGACCGGTCGTGGAAGCTCGTACCGGCGAAGAGCGTGAGTTCGTCATGCCGACCGAATGCCCGGAGTGCGGCACCGAGCTGGCGTACCAAAAAAGAGGGCGATATCGACATCCGTTGCCCGAACACCCGGTTCTGCCCGGCGCAGCTGCGGGAACGGCTGTTCCACCTGGCGGGCCGGGGTGCATTCGACATCGAGGTGCTCGGCTACGAGGCCGCGGTGGCGTTGCTGGACGCGCGGGTCGTCGCGGACGAAGGCGATGTGTTCGACCTCGACGAGGAGAGCCTGGCCGAGGTCGAGCTGTTCCGCACGAAGGCGGGGGAGCTGTCGGCCAATGCGCGCAAGCTGCTGGCCAACCTCGACGCGGCCAAGGACCGGCCGCTGTGGAAGGTGATCGTCGCGCTGTCCATCCGGCACGTCGGGCCGACCGCGGCACAGGCACTGGCCAGGGAATTCGGTTCGCTGGAGCGGATCGAGCAGGCCAGCGAGGAGGAGTTGTCCGCGGTCGATGGCGTCGGTCCCACCATCGCGCATGCCACTCAGGAATGGTTCGAGGTCGGCTGGCACCGCGAGATCGTCGAAAAATGGCGACGCGCCGGGGTGCGGATGGAGGAGGAGCGTGACGAGTCCGTTCCGCGCACCCTCGAAGGTCTTTCCATCGTCGTCACCGGTTCGCTCGACACCTTCTCGCGTGACGAGGCCAAGGAAGTGATCATGGCCCGCGGCGGCAAGGCGGCCGGTTCGGTCTCCAAGAAGACGGCGTTCGTCGTGGTCGGGGACGCGCCCGGTTCGAAGTACGACAAGGCTGTCCAGCTCAAGGTTCCGGTGCTCGACGAGGCAGGCTTCCAGATGCTGCTCGACCGCGGCCCGGACGCGGCCATGGAGGTGGCGTTGCCAACGGACGGCGACGAGGCCGAGAGCGGAGCCGGGGAGGCGGAAAGCGATGACTGACGTCGAGATCCGCGCCCCGCGCCGGGACGAGTTCACCGCGGTGGGTGACCTCACCGTGGCGGCCTACCGGGACGACGGCTACCTCGGTGTCGAGCCGCGTTATGAGGCGGACCTGCGGGACGTCGAGGGCCGCGCCGCACACAGCGAGCTGCTGGTCGCTGTGGACGGGGCCGGGGAAGTGCTGGGCTCTGTCGTCATCGTGCACCCCGACACCGAACTGGCCGAGGTGTCCCGTACCGGCGAGCTGGAGTTCCGCATGCTCGCCGTCGCGTCCGCCGCGCGGGGCCGGGGCATCGGCGAAGCGTTGACCAGAGCCGTCGTGGACCGCGCACGGGAGCTCGGGCGCACCAGGGTGGTGCTGAGCAGCCAGGACGGGATGAAGGCCGCGCATCGCCTCTACGAACGAATCGGGTTCACCCGGCTTCCCGAGCGTGATTGGCGGCCTCTGCCGCACATCACGCTCGTCGCGTACGGGCTCGCGCTGTGAAGAGGCTCACGCGGCGGCGATAGCAGGCGATAGCAAAGGTCCCTTGCTCTCAGCCGTCCAGGACGACCGCGACGATCCCGGCGAAGTGCGCGAGCCGGGCGACCTCGGCGGCCCGGAAGTTCGGGCCGCCGGGACGGGCCACGAGCAGCGCCTTGCCCGGCTTGCCCAGCGGGGTGGCGGCGAGTTCGGTGCCCAGTTCCTTCCAGGTCTCCGGTACCCAGGTGTCCTCGCCATCCAGAACTGTGGCGCGTTCGAGCGGCAGCCACGGGAGATCCGTGATGGGTGTCTCGGGTGCGGCGCTGGACGAGGACAGGCGTCGTGCGCCCGCGTCGGTGTGCTCGACGACGACGGCCCAGCCCGCCCGGATGATCCTCGGCACACCCTCGGCGAGGATCTCCAGTCCGGACTTCGGCTGCGCGGCGATGTCCTCGACGAGTTCCAGTTCGCGATGTGTGTCCAGCACACCCGCGTACGGGCGCACGGCGTCCACCGCGACGCCTTCGACGCTCTCCGCGGCGGTGATCAGGGCGTCCGGAAGCCGGCCCGACGGCAGCTCGACGACCAGGTCGTCGACGGCGACGCCGTTGCCGCGTTCGACCACGTCCACGCTGAGGATGTCGGCGCCGACCGTGCCGAGCGCGGTGGCCACCGCACCCAGGGTTCCCGGACTGTCCGGAAGCAGGACCCGGATCAGGAACGACACCACGCGCCCCTCTCACCTCTGGCGTTCCAGCCTCGCCGTGGAACGCGTTTGCCGGGCGCCGATTGTGACAGACGGGACCGCGGACCGGGACCCGCTGTCCGCCGAGCGGGATTTCCGCCCATGGCCTGCCCGGCATAACCCAGTCGAGTCGGCCGACGCCGTCACCATAGACTTGCAGCTTCCGAGAGAACCCGCACAGCACAACCCGGGAGTCACCCGCGTGCCCAACATTTCCCGAGACGAGGTCGCGCACCTCGCGAAGCTGGCCAGGCTGGCCGTGACCGACGACGAGCTCGACGTCTTCGCCGGCCAGCTGGACCAGATCCTGGACTCGGTGGCCAAGGTGAGCGAGGTCGCCGCCGAGGACGTCCCGCCGACCTCGCACGCCGTGCCGCTGACGAACGTCTTCCGTGACGACGTCGTCCGTCCCGGGTTGAGCCAGCAGCAGGCGCTGGCCGGTGCGCCGGCCGCCGAAGAAGGCCGTTTCCGGGTGCCGCGGATCCTGGGGGAAGAGCAATGACCGACACCGAGCTGATCAAGAAGACCGCCGCCGACCTCGCCGGGCTGATCCACCGTCGCGAAGTGTCGGCCGCCGAGGTCACGCGGGCCCACCTGGACCGCATCGCCGAGGTCGACGACCATGTCCACGCCTTCCTGCACGTGGACACCGAGGGCGCGCTCGCCGCGGCCGACCAGGTCGACGAGGACGTCGCCAACGGGACGCCCGTTTCGCCGCTGGCCGGGGTCCCGCTCGCGCTCAAGGACGTGCTGACCACCAAGGGCATCCCGACGACCTGCGGATCCCGCACGCTCGAAGGCTGGCTTCCGCCCTACGACGCCACCGTGACGCGCAAGCTGCGCGAGGCCGGTGTCGTGGTGTTGGGCAAGACCAACATGGACGAGTTCGCGATGGGCTCGTCCACCGAGAACTCGGCCTTCGGCCCGACCCACAACCCGTGGGACCACGCCCGTATCCCGGGCGGCTCCGGCGGCGGTTCGTCGGCGTCGATCGCGGCGTTCGAGGCGGCACTGGCCATCGGCACCGACACCGGCGGTTCGATCCGCCAGCCGGGTGCGGTGACCGGGACAGTCGGGGTCAAGCCGACCTACGGCGGTGTCTCCCGCTACGGCCTCGTCGCCTTCTCGTCGTCACTGGACCAGGCCGGTCCGTGCGCTCGCACCGTCCTCGACGCGGCGTTGCTGCACGAGGTCATCGCCGGGTACGACCCGCTGGACTCGACGTCCATCGACGCGCCGGTGCCCCCGGTGGTGGCCGCGGCCCGTGAGGGGATGAACGGTGACCTCAAGGGCGTGCGCGTCGGCGTGGTGAAGGAGTTCGGCGGCGACGGCTACCAGCCGGGTGTGCTGCGGTCCTTCGAGGCCGCGGTCGAGCAGTTGCGTGCACTCGGCGCCGAGGTGGTCGAGGTCTCCTGCCCGCACTTCACCTACGCGCTGCCCGCGTACTACCTGATCGCGCCGAGCGAGTGCTCCTCGAACCTCGCCCGGTTCGACGCGATGCGTTATGGCCTGCGTGTCGCCGACGACGGCACGCACAGCGCCGAAGAGGTCATGGCGCTGACCCGCGAGAAGGGCTTCGGCGCGGAGGTCAAGCGACGCATCATCCTCGGCACGTACGCGCTCTCATCCGGCTACTACGACGCCTACTACGGATCGGCGCAGAAGGTCCGCACGCTCATCACGCGCGACTTCGACAACGCGTTCGAGAAGGTGGACGTGCTCGTCTCGCCCACCACGCCGACCACGGCGTTCAAGCTCGGTGAGCGCGTCGACGACCCGATGGCGATGTACCTGTCGGACATCTGCTCCATCCCGTCGAACCTGGCGGGCAACGCCGCCATGAGCGTCCCGAGTGGACTGTCCCATGAGGACGGTCTGCCGGTCGGTCTGCAGATCATGGCCCCGGCGCTGGCCGATGACCGGCTCTACCGCGTCGGCGCCGCCTACGAGGTCGCGCGCGACGCCGCGGCCGGAGGATCGCTGGTACACCAGGTGCCCGAGCTGGGAAGGAAGGCCTGATGACTGCCGTGGCCGAGCTGATGGACTACGCCGAGGTCGTCACCCGGTTCGACCCGGTGCTCGGGCTCGAGGTGCACGTCGAGCTCAACACCAGGACCAAGATGTTCTGCGGCTGTGCGAACGTCTTCGGCGGTGAGCCGAACACGAACGTCTGCCCGACCTGCCTCGGCCTGCCCGGCGCGCTGCCGGCGGTCAACGGCAAGGCCGTCGAGGGCGCGATCCGTATCGGCCTCGCGCTGAACTGCGAAATCGCGGAATGGTGCCGGTTCGCCCGGAAGAACTACTTCTACCCGGACATGCCGAAGAACTTCCAGACCTCGCAGTACGACGAGCCGATCGCCTTCGACGGCTACCTCGACGTCACCCTCGACGACGGCGAGATCGTGCGGGTCGACATCGAGCGCGCGCACATGGAAGAGGACACCGGCAAGTCGCTGCACGTCGGCGGCGCGACCGGCCGGATCCACGGTGCCGAGCACTCGTTGCTGGACTACAACCGCGCCGGGGTGCCGCTGATCGAGATCGTCACCAAGCCGATCGTCGGCACCGGCGAGCGGGCTCCCGAGGTCGCCCGCGCGTACGTGACGGCGCTGCGCGACCTGCTGCGCGCGCTGGGTGTGTCGGACGTCCGGATGGACCAGGGCTCGCTGCGGTGCGACGCGAACGTCTCGCTGATGGCCAAGGATGCCGCCGAATTCGGCACGCGGACCGAGACCAAGAACGTCAACTCGCTGCGCAGCGTCGAACGCGCTGTCCGCTACGAGATGACGCGGCAGGGCGCGATCCTCGCCGAGGGCGGGACGATCAAGCAGGAGACCCGGCACTTCCAGGAGGCCGACGGCACGACGTCGTCGGGCCGTACGAAGGAGACCGCCGAGGACTACCGGTACTTCCCGGAGCCCGACCTCGTTCCGATCGCGCCCTCCCGCGAATGGGTCGAGAAGCTGCGCGCCACCCTTCCGGAGATGCCTTCCGAGCGGCGCAAGCGGATCCAGGCCGAGTGGAGCCTGACCGACGAGGCACTGCGTGACCTGCTCAACGTCGGCGCGGTCGAACTCGTCGCCGCCACGGTCGAGGCGGGAGCGACGCCGGACGAGGCGCGCAGCTGGTGGGTCAACACGCTGGCGCAGGAGGCCAACACCCGCGAGGTCGAACTCGGCGATCTGGCCATCACGCCTGCCCAGGTGGCCGAGGTGATCGCGCTGGTCAACTCCGGTGAGCTGACGAACAAGCTGGCCAAGGAGGTCGTCCAGGGCGTGCTCGCCGGTGAGGGCGAACCGCGCGAGGTCGTGGACAAGCGCGGCTTGAAGGTCGTCTCCGATGACTCGGCGCTGCTCGCCGCCATCGACGAGGCGCTGGCCGCGCAGCCGGACATCGCCGAGAAGATCCGCGGCGGCAAGGTCGCCGCCGCGGGCGCGATCGTCGGCGCGGTCATGAAGGCCACGAAGGGACAGGCCGACGCCAAGCGCGTTCGTGAGCTGATCATCGAGCGCGTCGGTTCCTGAGGGGCCTGAGTGTCCTTCTCGGTCAACCGCGTCACGTGGCGCGAGTGGCTCGGCCTCGCCGCCGGGCTGCTCGCGCTCGTGGCGACCTTCCTGCCCTGGACCACGCTGAGCACCAGCCGTCCCGACGTCGAGGACGCGCTGAAATCGCTGCCCCACGACGACGTCGTGCGCGACGCGTGGAATTCGGACTTCTTCTCGTGGTTTCCGCCGCTCCTCCTGCTCGTCGCCGGCTTGGCGGTGACACTGTTCGGGCAGCTCCGCAAGGTCCGGATCAGCGGCCTCCCCCAGCTTTGGCTCGTCGCCGTCGCGGCGGTTCTGGTGCTCATGCTCATCGGCTGGGTGACGAACGACTGGCAGTTCACCGCCGACCAGCGGGGGCTCTTCGACGCCGGGGGCATCGTCATCGGCCTCGGCTACGGTCGTTATCTCGGCCTCGCCGCCGCTCTCGTGTCCTTCGCGGTTTCGATTCTCGATATCCGCGCGGCACGTGCGGAGAGCAGGATGCCGCGTCGGCGCTGACCCGTTGTGGTGGTCGGGATACGGCAATGGTCGTAATCTGAGAAAGCGCTTTCTCAGGAGGCTCTCAGCGCGTTCCGGCAGCCGGGAAGTTTCCGGGACGCGGGTCCGGCCGTCCGTAGGGTGAACGGTTGGTCCAGTCACGCCGTCGTCGCCGAACGGAAAGGCGGAAAACGATGAACCAGCCCGAACTGGGTGTCCTGCTCAACGGGGTCACCGGCCGGATGGGCTATCGGCAACATCTGCTGCGGTCGGTGCTGGCCATTCGGGAGCAAGGCGGGGTGGAACTTCCCGACGGGTCCCGGGTGCGGCTGGTGCCCGTTCTCGCGGGGCGCAATGCGGCGAAGCTGGCGGAAATGGCCGAGCGGCACGGAGTGGACCGGTGGACTACCGACGTCGACACCGCGCTTTCCGACCCGGACGTGCACATCTACTTCGACGCGCAGTTGACATCGGCCAGGGAACCGTGGGTGCGCAAGGCCATCGCGGCGGGCAAGCACGTGTACGCCGAGAAGCCGCTCGCGGAGTCACTGCCGCACGCGTTGGAGCTGGCGGGGCTGGCCCGTGAAGCGGGGATCTGCCACGGCGTGGTGCACGACAAGCTGTTCCTGCCCGGCCTGCGGAAGCTGCGGAGGCTGATCGACGGCGGATTCTTCGGCCGGATGCTGTCCGTACGAGGGGAATTCGGGTACTGGGTGTTCGAGGGCGACTGGCAGTCCGCGCAGCGTCCGAGCTGGAACTACCGCGCTGCGGACGGCGGCGGGATCGTGCTCGACATGTTCTGCCATTGGAGTTACCTGCTGGAAAACCTGTTCGGCAGGGTCACCGCCGTGACGGCGAAAGCCACAACGCACATTCCACGACGTTGGGACGAACAGGGCGAGTCCTACACGGCCACGGCCGACGACGCCGCATACGGGATTTTCGAACTCGAGCCGGGCACGATCGCGCAGATCAACTCGTCCTGGTGTACCCGCGTCTTCCGGGACGAGCTGGTCGAGTTCCAGGTCGACGGCACCGAGGGAAGCGCTGTCGCCGGATTACGGCGATGCCGTGTCCAGCACCGGTCGGCGACGCCGAAGCCGGTGTGGAATCCGGACGTCCCGGCAACCGAACGTTTCCGCGATCAGTGGGCCGAAGTGCCGGACAACGGCGAGTTCGACAACGGGTTCAAGGCTCAATGGGACGAGTTCGTTCGCGACGTCGCCGCGGAACGGCCACACCGCTACGACTTCTTCGCCGCCGCGCGGGGCCTCCAACTGGCCGAAGCAGGACTGACCTCGTCGGTGGAAGGTCGTCGCGTCGAGTTGAAACCGCTCTGACCAGCCGGGCTAATCCTTGCCCTGGCCGCCGTTGACCGACGCCGGGGTGATGATCACGACCCGGTCGTCGCTGGACACCGGGTTGCCGCCGTCCTTGTTGATCGTCCCCGCCACGGCGATCTGCGGGTTGATCATGCTCATCCCGGCCAGTTTGCCGTAGGTGAGCGGTGGCTTCCCGGTTTTGCCGTCGAGGGTCACCGACGGTTTGCCGCCGACCGAGCCGTCGGGCTTGACCGGGAGGTTCTGCATGTTCCCCGTTCCCGACGTCGCGATCGCGAGGAAGCCGTTCGCGTCCACGAAGTCGGCACAGCCGGCCACACCGGGCTTGTCCGGCCACGACCACGCGGGCGCGGTGAGCGACTGGCCGGGCTGCAGGCGGTAGATGACGTCCTTGTCGCCGAGGCGATCGGTGGCCCACAGGCGGCCACCGTCAGCCGACGAGCAGAGCCCTCCCGGCGCGTGCAGGCCGCTGGCGAACACGGCGGTGCCGGTCGGGTTGCCCGGCGCGGCCTTCCCGGAGGTGTCGATGCGCAGCACTTTCCCGGCGAGCGAGTTCGGGTCGGCCGAGGCCGCCGCGTTGCCGGCGTCCCCGGTGGCGACGAGCAGCGCGCCTTTGCCGTCCGAGAGCAACGCCCCGCGGTTTCCGGTCGCGCCCTTCGGGATCCCGGTCAGTACCGGCTTCGGCGCCTGGCCCCTGGCGAACCGCACCACGCGGTTGTCCGACGGCGTCGTGACGTACGCGAAGACGAGTTGGTCTTCGGCATAACCTGGCGACAGCGCCAGCCCGGTCAGGCCACCGTCACCGGCGGCGTCGACGTCGAGTTTCGCGAAGTCCGCGGCGCTCTTGCCTGCGCTGGCCAGGAGCACCCGACCGGATTTCCGTTCCCCGGCCAGCGCGCTGGGGGCGGATCCGTCACCGGGCAGCCCCGCGACCGCGGAAACCGTGTCCAGACACGTCGCGAGAACGGCCTTGTCGAAGTCCTTGCAGCCCTGCGGTGGCGGGACCGGCGTCGGCTGTCCCGGCTGGCCCTTCTCGTTCTTGCCACCTGCCCCGCCGGGACCCTGGACCGACGGAGGAGCTTCGGGACTGGGACGTGGTGCGGGAGTGAACGTCTGTCCCGCGCCGGTGCCCGGGCCGTCGAACCGGGCACAGCCGGCGAGCAGCAGACCGCCGCAGGCCAGCAAAGCCAGCGGCGAAGACCACATCCGCCGGTACCGGGTACGCACGATTACCAAGCCTAGGTGGCGATACGTGAGCCACGGGTAAGCGGTAGGCGTATAACGTGGTGATCATGAGCCTTACGGTGCTGGTCCCCGACGACGAAGGCGTGGCGGTGCTTTCCGAGGTAGCCAGGGTGCGGGCGGTGCGCTATCTGTGGGGCGAGCCGACTCCGCCGGAGGCGGCCGACGCCGAGGTCCTCATTCCCGGCAGACATCGTGCCGGCCCCGAGTTGTGGGGCGCGGTGCCGAACGTCAAGCTCATCCAGCTCCTCACCGCGGGCGCGGAGGACTGGGTCGGCAAGGTCCCCGACGGCGTGCTGTTGTCCACCTGCCGTGGCGCGCACGGCGGCAGCACGGCCGAATGGGTGGTCGCGGTCCTGTTGTCGATTTATCGGCAGCTCGACGTCTTCGCCGCCGGACAGCGCGAAGGGCGTTGGGACCGGCAGACCACCGACACACTGCAGGGCAAGCGTGTGCTGATCGTCGGTGCGGGCGATCTCGGGCAGCACCTGCGCCGTCGGCTCGAGCCGTTCGACGCTCGCTGCACGATGGTCGGTATGTCGGCGCGCGAAGGCGTCCACGGTGTCCATGAGCTGCCCGATCTGCTCGGCCTGCACGACGTGGTCGTGCTGATGGTGCCGCTGACCTCGCGTACCCGGGGCATGGTCGACGAGGAGTTCCTGGCGGCGATGACGGACGGCGCGGTGCTGGTCAACGTCTCCCGTGGCACTGTGGTGACGACGGACGCGCTCGTCGCCGAGCTGGCGACAGGCCGGTTGCGTGCCGCGCTCGACGTCACCGATCCGGAGCCGCCGCCCGCGGATCACCCGCTCTGGAAAGTGCCGGGCCTGCTGCTCACTCCGCATGTCGGCGGCACGGTGCGCGGTGGCCGTAGCCGCTCCTACGCGGTGGCGGCGGCGGAGATCGCGCGGTACGCAGGGGGCGAACTGCCGAACAATATCGTCCGAGGGGAGTACTGACCGGCGATCCGGGTCGCGGGGATGTGACGTATCCCCTAACCTGCGCGCGTGAGCAGTGAAGCCGACGACTACCAGAGCACCAGTATCTTGTCCGGCGTGGAGGACACTGACGACGAATCGCGTTCGGGCGGGTCCGATCTGGGGCTGCTGGTACTCCGGCTCGCTCTCGGCGTGATCATGGGTGCCCACGGGCTCCAGCACTTGTTCGGTCTCTTCGGCGGTCCGGGCATCGGCGGGTTCGCGCGGGCGCTCGAGATGTTCGGCTACCACAAGCAGACGACCCTGCTCTCGTGGATCACCGGAATCACCGAGCTCGGCGGCGCCGTGCTCGTGGTCGCCGGGCTGTTCACCTGGCTGGGTGCCGCGGGTTTGCTCGGGGTGGCCGCCAACATCGTGTACGCGAAGTTCCACGGCGGGTTCTTCCAGGGCCAAGGGCAGGGCTTCGAGTTCGAGTTGCTGCTGGGCGCCGTCGCGCTGGCGTTGCTCTTCACCGGCTCCGGCCGGTTCGCGCTGGACCGCAACACCCCGTGGCGCAAGCGGCCGTTCCCGTTCGCTGTCGGTGGAGTGCTGCTGGCGGCGGCCGCGTCGGTCGTCGTCATCGTGCTGACGCGTTAGCCCAGGTCAGCGGCCGTTGCCGAATTTCGGCAACTCATGCCGAGCCGTCGAGGACCTCCGTGAGCATCGTGCGGCCATGCGCCTCGAAGGCGACGTCGTCGTGCTCATGCGCCCACACGATCGTGCTCACCGCCGAGAAGGCGTTGTAGGTCCGGAACAGCGCGAGATCCGGGGCGGACGGGCGGCGGCCGTAGCCGCTGAGGAACGCCTCGCGCAGGTCCGGCCGCGTAGCCCACTCGCGGAAGTGAAGCCGGTGCAGATCGGCTACCCACACGTCGCGTTCGACACGTCCGAAGTCGATGAATCGGACCACGCCCGCGTCGTCGATCAGCCAGTTCCGCGGTTGATTGTCCCGATGGCACGGGACCACGCTGGGCGGCGGCTGGTCGATCAGTGCCCGCAACATCCGGCGGGTGAACGTCACCCCGTCGGCCGGGACCAGTCCATCGGCCCGGGCGACGACGTTCTCGAACTTGCGCAGCAGACGTGCGCCGAACTCCGGATCGGCTTCCGGCGCGGCGACGTCGTGCAGGCGCCGGGTGAGCGCGCCCGCCTGGAAGTGGACGTCGGCGGAGAACTCGGCCGGGTGATCCTGCACCAGCTCGCCGGGCAACCGGGCAAGCAGCAGGAGGCGCAGCTCGTCGTCATGGTGGAGCAGTTCGGGAACGTGGCCACGCAACGGCGACGCCCAATTCAGATAGGCGTCGCGCTCCCGCTGGTAGTTCCGCTTCTGGAGCACGGTCTTCGCGATCCACTCGCGCTCGTCTTCGCCGCGTAGCGCGAGGACCCTGGCCTCGCCGTGTGGCCACGAAAGGTCCGCGACGACGTCGCAAGGGCCGACTACCCGGGCGCAGCGCTCGGCGACCTCCGGTGACACGCGATCATCGTAGGCCGCCGAGCGGTGCCGGGGGTTTACTTGTTCGGGTCGCGGACGGCGCCGGTGTCGGCCGAAGTGGCCATCCGGGCGTACGCCCGCAGCGCGGCGGTGATCGGGCGCTGCCGCTCCTTCGGCTGCCACGGCCGTTCCGAGGCCTCCATCTTCGAGCGCCGCTCGGCCAGGACCTCGGCGTCGACGAGCAGTTCGAGACGGCGCTCGTGGACGTCCAGCAGGATCCGGTCGCCGTTCTCGACGAGCCCGATCAGGCCACCGGCGGCGGCCTCCGGCGAGATGTGCCCGACCGAGATGCCCGACGAACCGCCGGAGAACCGGCCGTCGGTGATCAGCGCGCACTTCTTGCCGAGACCGGAGCCCTTGAGGAACGCCGTCGGGTGCAGCATCTCCTGCATGCCCGGCCCGCCTGCGGGGCCCTCGTAGCGGATCACCAGGACCTCGCCGGGCTGGATCTCCTTCTTGAGGATCGCCGAGACGGCTTCCTCCTGGCTCTCCAGCACCCGGGCGGGTCCCTCGAAGTGCCACAGGTCCTCGTCGATGCCCGCGGACTTGATCACCGCGCCGTTCTCGGCGAGGTTGCCGCGCAGGATCGCGAGGCCGCCGTCCTTGGTGTAGGCGTGCTCGACGTCGCGGATACAGCCACCGGCGGCGTCGGTGTCCAAAGAGGACCAACGGGCATCGGTGGAGAACGCCTGCGTGGTCCGCACCCCGCCCGGCGCCGCGTGGAACAGCTCCAGCGCGGTCGCCGAAGGCTCCTTCGCGCGGACGTCCCATTCGGCCAGCCACGATTCGAGGTCGGGCGAGTGCACCGAATGGACGTCGGTGTGCAGGAGTCCGCCGCGGTGCAGTTCGCCGAGGATCGCCGGGATTCCGCCCGCGCGGTGGACGTCTTCCATGTGGTAGTCGGAGTTCGGCGCGACCTTGGACAGGCACGGCACGCGTCGCCCGATTTCGTCGATGTCGGCGATGGTGAAGCCGACCTCGCCCTCCTGCGCGGCGGCGAGGATGTGCAGCACGGTGTTCGTCGAACCGCCCATGGCCATGTCCAGCGCCATCGCGTTCTCGAATGCCTTGTGCGTGGCGATGGACCGGGGGAGGACCGAGTCGTCGTCCTCGCCGTACCAGCGCTTGCACAGGTCGACAACCGTGCGTCCGGCGTTCTCGAACAGCGCGCGCCGCGCGGCGTGCGTCGCCAATGTGGAGCCATTTCCCGGCAGCGAGAGGCCGAGCGCCTCGGTCAGGCAGTTCATCGAGTTCGCGGTGAACATGCCCGAGCACGAACCGCAGGTGGGGCACGCGGACCGCTCGACGATCCCCAGCCCGTCCTCGTCGACCTCGCTGTTCGCCGATGCCGCGATCGCGGTGATCAGGTCGGTGGGAGCCTGCGCGACCCCGCCGACCACGACGGCCTTCCCTGCCTCCATCGGCCCGCCGGAGACGAACACGGTCGGGATGTTCAGCCGCATCGCGGCGTTGAGCATGCCCGGTGTGATCTTGTCGCAGTTGGAGATGCACACCAGCGCGTCGGCCTGGTGCGCGTTGACCATGTACTCCACCGAGTCCGCGATGATCTCGCGCGAGGGCAGCGAGTACAGCATCCCGGAGTGGCCCATGGCGATCCCGTCGTCGACGGCGATCGTGTGGAACTCACGCGCGACGCCACCCGCTTCGGCCACCGCTTCGGCCACGATCTCGCCGAGGTCCTTGAGGTGCACGTGCCCCGGCACGAACTGGGTGTACGAGTTGGCGATGGCCACGATCGGCTTGCCGAAGTCGCTGTCGGTCATCCCGGTGGCTCGCCACAGCGAGCGCGCGCCCGCCGCGTTGCGGCCGTGGGTGGTGGTCCGGGAACGGAGTTGAGGCACGGCGTTCTCCCAGGTGGAGGTGGATGGACCAGCAGGGGGTTCGGGAGGCCCGCAAAACTGGTCCTACCAATTCTACTCCTGGGTCGCCGCCCCGGAAGGGCCGGTCTCGGTCGGCTTGTCCGCGGCGGGCTTTCCGGGCGACGGCTCTTCGTTGTCGAGCAACCCGCTGGGGTCGGCCACCAGGCCCTCGCTGACCAGCGACAACACCGGGAGGTGCCGGGTGCGCACGGTCGGCAGCGTGACCTGGGTGTCGTCCTTCAGTACGGCACGCACCCGCGCCTTCTTCGTGATGGCGAGGCCCTTCAGTGACGACCACGGGATGTCGCGCTTACCGAACATGGTGCGGACCGCCAGCCCCTGCCGGGTGGCCACCGTGCGGGTCCGGAGCACGAAGACGAACAACGCGATCGGGGCGAGGTAGAGGAACTCGAGCCCGGGGATCTCGCCCAGTGCGATAGGGGTCACACACACGGTGAGAAGGGCGATCGCCGCGTACGCGGTGCCCGGGATCTTGAAGACGGCCGTCCGGCCCTCGTCTGCCTGGTTGCGCTGCTCTTTTTCGGCCACGACCAAGATGGTGCACGCCCGCGCGCGACGGCTCGAAAGCGGGTGCCGGGCACCGCCGCGACGTCCACCATGCGGAACGTGCGTCCCGCAGAGTTGACACCTCGCCCGAGCGCGGATTACGGTCTGCCACGTGACAACGCAGACCGGCCTCGTACTTCCCAAGCGCGTCGACGCTTAGGAAGTCTCCGCTGCGTCGACGCGCGACCCTCGTGCGACCAATCGGTCGGCGGGGGTTTTTTGTGTTTGAACACAGCGTGTTCAAACACAGCCATGTTCCGACGCAGCGTGGCCCGGAGCCAGTTCCACCCCCGCAGCACTACCCGAACGAGTGACACCGAGACCCACGAGGCAGAGACCGATGACCAGTGCCACGTCGCGCAGCGACGCGAAGCCCGGGCCCACAGCGCCCGGTGTCCCAGGAGCACGTCCGAAGCCGGCACCGCCGGCGGGAACCCCGGTAAGGGTCACGGGCGCGCAGTCGCTCGTGCGCTCGCTCGAAGCGGTCGGCGCCGAAGTCGTCTTCGGCATTCCGGGCGGGACCATCCTGCCCGCCTACGACCCGCTGCTCGACTCGACGAAGGTCCGGCACGTCCTGGTCCGGCACGAGCAGGGCGCCGGGCACGCCGCGACCGGGTACGCGCAGGCGACAGGCAAGGTCGGCGTCTGCATGGCCACCTCCGGCCCCGGCGCGACGAACCTGGTCACGCCGCTGGCCGACGCCAACATGGACTCGGTCCCGGTCGTCGCCATCACGGGGCAACAGACTCGCGCGCTGATCGGCACCGACGCGTTCCAGGAAGCCGACATCTGCGGCATCACGATGCCGATCACCAAGCACAACTTCCTGGTCACCGACCCGGCGGACATCCCGAGGACCATCGCCGAGGCCTTCCACATCGCCGCCACGGGCCGCCCCGGCCCGGTCCTGGTGGACATCCCCAAGGACGTCCTGCAGGAGATGACGTCCTTCTCGTGGCCCGCTGACCTGCGGCTGCCCGGCTACCGGCCGACGCTGCGCCCGCACGGCAAGCAGGTCCGCGAGGCCGCGCGGCTCATCGCCAAATCCCGGCGACCGGTGCTCTACGTCGGCGGTGGCGTCATCAAGGCGGAGGCGTCGGAGCAGCTGCGGGAGCTGGCCGAGCTGACCGGCATCCCGGTCGTCACGACGCTGATGGCGCGCGGCGCGTTCCCCGATTCTCACCCGCAGCACCTGGGAATGCCCGGGATGCACGGCACGGTCGCCGCGGTCGCGTCGATGCAGCGGTCGGACCTGCTGATCGCCCTCGGTGCCCGCTTCGACGACCGGGTCACCGGCCAGCTGTCGTCGTTCGCGCCGGACGCCGCGATCGTCCACGCGGACATCGACCCCGCCGAGATCTCCAAGAACCGCAAGGCCGACGTGCCGATCGTCGGGGACTGCAGGGAGATCATCGGCGAGCTGATCGCTGCGGTCCGCGCCGAGTTCGAGGCACGCCCTACCGCCGAGAACGCATCAGCACAGCAGGAGCACGGCAAGCCGGACCTGGCCGACTGGTGGACGCAGCTGAACGACTGGCGCGACAACTACCCGGCGGGCTACGAGTGGCCCGACGACGGTTCGCTGTCGCCGCAGTACGTCATCGAACGGATCGGCGAGCTGGTCGGCCCGGACGCGGTGTACGCGGCGGGCGTCGGGCAGCACCAGATGTGGGCCGCGCAGTTCGTCAAGTACGAGAACCCGCGCACCTGGATCAACTCCGGCGGCCTCGGCACCATGGGCTACGCCGTGCCCGCGGCGATGGGCGCGCAGTTCGGCGTCCCGGACAAGCCGGTGTGGGCGATCGATGGCGACGGCTGCTTCCAGATGACCAACCAGGAGCTGGCCACCTGCGCCATCGAGGGCGCGCCGATCAAGGTCGCGGTGATCAACAACGGCAACCTCGGCATGGTCCGCCAGTGGCAGAACCTGTTCTACTCCGAGCGGTACTCCAACACCGATCTCGGCACGCACAAGCACCGCATCCCGGACTTCACCCTGCTCGCCGAGGCGCTCGGCTGCGCGGGCCTGCGGTGTGAGACCCGCGAGGACGTCGACGCCACCATCCGCCGCGCGATGGAGATCAACGACCGCCCCGTCGTGATCGACTTCGTCGTGGGGAAGGATGCCCAGGTGTGGCCGATGGTCGCCGCCGGCACCGGGAACGACGAGATCATGGCGGTGCGCGGGATCCGGCCGCTGTTCGATGACGACGACGTCAGCGCGGAAGGAGAACACTGATGAGCGTGCACACGCTGAGCGTGCTGGTCGAGAACAAGCCCGGCGTGCTCGCCAGGGTGTCCGGGCTGTTCTCCCGCCGCGGTTTCAACATCGAGTCCCTCGCCGTCGGGCCCACGGAGAACCCCGAGGTGTCCCGTATGACGATCGTGGTCGCCGTTGAGGAGCTACCGCTCGAACAGGTGACCAAACAGCTCAACAAGCTGGTCAACGTGATCAAGATCGTGGAGCTGGAGCCGTCCACCGCCGTGCAGCGCGAACTGCTGCTGGTGAAGGTCCGTGCCGACGCCACCGTGCGCAGCCAGGTCCTCGAAACGGTCCAGCTCTTCCGCGCCAAGGTGGTGGACGTCTCGCCGGAGGCGCTCACCGTCGAGGCGACCGGGACCTCGGACAAGATCGGCGCGCTGCTGCGGATGCTGGAGCCGTACGGCATCCGGGAGCTCGTGCAGTCCGGCATGGTCGCGGTGGGACGCGGGGCCCGCTCGATCACCGCCACTTCTCCCCGCTGATCTCCATCCATGCCCCCGCCACCACCCTCAACGGAGGAGCTTCGCTCCGCTTGTTGAATTCAAGTTTTTGCAGTCAGGAAAGGAAGCAGTAACCCCCATGGCAGTGGAAATCTTCTACGACGACGACGCCGACCTCTCGATCATCCAGGGACGCAAGGTCGCTGTCATCGGCTACGGCAGCCAGGGCCACGCCCACTCGCTGAGCCTGCGTGACTCCGGTGTCGACGTCCGCATCGGCCTGCCCGTGGGGTCCAAGTCGCGGGCGAAGGCCGAGGAGCAGGGCCTGCGCGTGCTCACCCCGGCCGAGGCGTCGGCCGAGGCCGACCTGATCATGATCCTGGCGCCGGACACCAAGCAGCGCTTCATCTACGAGCAGGACATCGCGCCGAACCTGAAGGACGGCGACGCGCTGTTCTTCGGCCACGGCTTCAACATCCGCTACGACCTGATCAAGCCGCCGTCCAATGTGGACGTGGCCATGGTCGCGCCGAAGGGCCCGGGCCACCTGGTCCGCCGCCAGTTCGTCGACGGCAAGGGCGTCCCGGCGCTGATCGCGGTGGAGCAGGACGCCTCCGGCAACGCCCAGGCGCTCGCGCTGTCCTACGCCGCGGCCATCGGCGGTGCCCGCGCCGGTGTCATCAAGACGACGTTCACCGAGGAGACCGAGACCGACCTCTTCGGCGAGCAGGCCGTGCTCTGCGGTGGCGCGTCGGCGCTGGTGCAGACCGGTTTCGAGGTGCTCACCGAAGCCGGCTACGCCCCGGAGATCGCCTACTTCGAGGTGCTGCACGAGCTGAAGCTCATCGTCGACCTCATGTACGAGGGCGGCATCGCGCGTCAGCGCTACTCGATCTCCGACACCGCCGAGTACGGCGACCTGACCCGCGGCCCGCGCGTCATCTCGCCGGCGGTCAAGGAGGAGATGAAGAAGATCCTCGGCGAGATCCAGGACGGCACGTTCGCCCGCGAATGGGTCGCCGAGGACGAGGCCGGGCGGCCGAACTTCACCAAGCTCGAGGAGCAGGGCAACCAGCACCCGATCGAGGCGACCGGCAAGAAGCTGCGTGACCTGATGTCCTGGGTCGACCGGCCGATCACCGAGACCGCCTGAGTCTCCCGGTTGTTCCGTGATGGCCTCCTTCGCAGCCTTGAGCGCTGTGAAGGAGGCCATCACGGCGTTTCGGGGGGTGCAACAAGCGGGCAATGAGGACCGCCCGAAGAGAGCAGGGGACCTTTGCTGTCGTTCGGTGAGCGGGCAGATACGCTGGCACCCATGAGTGAACAGCCGGTCGACGACAAGGCGCACATCCGGCACGAGCTGGACCTGAGCGAGGCCGCCTGGATCCGCGCCGAACCCGAGGGTGTCACGCTGGACGACTGCGTCGAGTACGCGTTCGTCCCGCACACCGACGGCGTCACCTACGTGGCCATGCGCCAGTCCTCCAAGCCCGACGGCGTGATCCTCGTGTTCACCCCCGCGGAATGGGACGCCTTCGTCGCCGGGGTCCGCGACGGCGAGTTCGACCTGCCCGAGGACCTGGAAGAACCCGCCCCGGCGAACGAGAAGAGCTAGGCGGACGCTCCGGCGTCCAGCCGCGCCGCGAGGTCGTCGAGACGTCCCGTGGCGGCCGCGAGCGCGACGTGGTCGCCGTAGTCGCGGGACTCGACGATGAGCCCGTTCCGTACCCGCAGCACGAAGATGTTCGCGACCTGGAACGGCGTGCCGATCCCGGCGCGGCCCTGGTAGGTGAACTCGCCGATGATCACCTCGGGGTCGGTGCTCTGGTGCGTGACCAGGTCCCGCGCCTCGATGTCGATCTCCATCGTGGAGCCGATGGAGAAGTGCTCCCGGAGGTCGTCCCGGCTTCGCAGTATCGGCGCCCCTGGCAGGAATGGGTGCGTCACGTGGGTTTCCGGCGCGTAGAGATCGGGAAGTTCGGCCCACCGCCTATCCGAGACGCCGTAGACGAGCCGCTCGAACACACCACGCGGACTGTCCGGCGCCGCGTCCGAAGCGGGGCGAGGCGGGAGCGGCGTGGTTTCCCTTGTGGCGTCGGCGAATCCGGCCTTGAGCGCGTCGAACGCGTCCTGGGCGACGGCGATCTTCAGGAAGTCGTGGTAGTCGCGGGAGTGCGTGATCAGCCCGTCGCGCACCCGCAGCATCTGGATGTTGGCCGTTTCGAACGTTTTCCCGGTGTTCAGCGCTTCCCCGGAGTACGCCCATTCGGCGACGATCACCTCCGGATCCGTCGTTTCGTGCACCACGGTGTCGTGGTGGCGCAGCCGGATCGACGCGGTGAGCGGTCCGGTGAACCGTTCGTGCAAGGCCTCGCGGCCTTCGATGCGGCCGGGCGAGAGTGGCTGTTGTGGAAGCTCTACAACGGCGTCTTCGGCGTAGAGCGCGGAGAGTTCGCTCCAGCGGGCCGCAGTGATGCCCTCGGACAGCTGGTCGAACACCTCGCGGGGTGTGGTCATGGTTCCTCCCAGACAAATAAACGGAGTGGCTAGTCCGTATTCAAAATACGGACTAGCCACTCCGTTTGTCCACTGGATTGCTACCCCACGCTGAGCACGATCTTTCCGGTCGTACCGCCGGACTCGCCAAGTTCGTGGGCCTTCGCTGCCTCGGCGAGCGGGAGCACGGTGCCGACCACCGGCCGGAGGTGCCCGGACGCGACCAGTTCGGCGAGTGCGAGCAGGCCGACGCGGTCGGGTTCGACGAGGGTCAGCCCGGTCGTCACGCCGCAGGCTGCCGCGGCCTCGGGGAGGCTCTTGTCGACGTTCCGGGTCAACTGGACGAGCGTGCCGCCCTTTCGCAGCGTCCGGAGCGAGCGGGGCCCGTACTCGCCACCGATCGTGTCGAGGACGACGTCGACATTGTGGACCTCTTCGGCGAAGTCGGCTGCCCGGTAGTCGATCACCTCGTCGGCCCCGAGGTCGCGGACGAATTCGTGTTTCGGCGCGCTCGCCGTCCCGATCACGTACGCGCCGGACGCCTTGGCGATCTGCACCGCGAGGTGGCCGACGCCGCCTGCCGCCGCGTGGACCAGAACCCGTTGTCCCGTTTGGACTTTCGCGGTGTCGTGCAGACTCTGCCACGCGGTCAGCCCGGCCAGCGGGACGGCCGCGGTGTGGACGTGGCCGAGCCCGGCGGGTTTGGCCGCGAAATGACGGCTCGGCGCGGTGACGTATTCGGCGTACGTCCCGGCCTGGCGCGGGAACCACGGCATGCCGAACACCTCGTCGCCTGGCGCGAACAGTGTCACGCCGGGGCCGATCTCCTCGACGACGCCGGAGACGTCCCAGCCGAGGACGAACGGCGGTGCGCCGAGCGTGCCCATGCCGCCGGTTTCCCGGCTCTTCCAGTCGACCGGATTGACGCCGGCGGCGTGGACACGGACGAGGATCTCGGTCGGTCCGGGAACGGGACGGGGCAGCTCGACCTCTTCGAGGACCTCGGGACCGCCGAGGGTGCGCTGGCTGATGGCTCGCATGACGCCATTGTTCGGCGAACGTCGAACCAGCTGCTACGTGTCCGGCGGCCAGGAGACGTCAGGATCGGGCCAAGCCGCGCAACGCCTCCCGCGCGGCGGACTGTCCACAGTGGTCTGCCCAGCCTTCCGGCGTGCTGTTGTACAACGCGTCGTGTACAGACGGGTCGGCACCGGCGTCGAGCAGTGCGGTGATGACGTCGAGGTGCCCGCCCTGGGCTGCCAGATGCAGCGCTGTGACGCCCGCGCCGTGCCCCGGACCGCCGAAGGTGTTGCGCTGGTTGACGTCCGCGCCGAGATCGAGCAGCGTGCGGACCGCGGCGGTCTTGCCTTGTGCGGCCGCCCAGGTCAGCGCGGTGCCGCGATAGACGTCGGCGTCGAGTGCGGCGCCGCGCTCGACAAGCGTGCGCAAGGTCTCGGTCCGGTCGTTGCGGGCGGCCCAGCTCAACGCCTCGTCGCGGATCTCCGCCGGGTCGCCGGACGGGCGCCACGACGGGAATCCGCTGTGCGGCCGGTAGAACTCGCGGTGATCCCCGGCGGCGGGGGACAGCGTGCCGTCCGGCGCGAGGAGTTCGTCGAGCAGGTCAGCGTGCCCGAGTCCGGCCGCGACGCGGAGATTTGCCGGAGTCAGGTCACGGGCGGCCAGCTTCTCGGCAGCCTCGCGGTGGCCCCAGAACAACGCGACGATCAGCGGGGTGCCGCCGTCGCCGCGTGCGGAGAGGTCCGTCGGCGCGCCGGCGTCGAGCAGCATGTCCAGTAGCAGCGGGAGATTCGAGTACGCGGCCTGGTGCAACGGCGTCCAGCCGTGGACGTTGGGTCGCGCCGGATCGGCGCCGCGGTCGAGCAGGACCCTCGTCAGCCGCTCGTCGCAGGTGGCGCCCGCCATACCGAGCAGATCGTTGCCGTTCGTGCCGACGGCGTCCACGAGCCCGGGGAACTGCTCGACGATCTCGGCGAGCCCGTCGACGTCCCGGGCCTCCACCAGCCGGTACGCCCGCGCGAACGGTTCGCCGCTGTCGGCCAGCACCCGTACATGCGCACGCAGGGCCCGCCAGGACGTGAACCCGTGCTGACGTGCGACCACTGTGCGTGCGCCTTCCGGCGTGAGCGGCTGGTGCCAGCGTTCGAATGTTTCGCGGGCGCCGGGCGTTTCGTCCTGGGCGGAGGCGAGCAGGCCCGTCGCGCGCTCGGCGTAGTACGCGGTGTCCTGGTGGTAGACGTGCTGGAGTCCGTCGCCGTGTTCGCTCACGCGCCGGACGTACGCCTGGAGCTTCGGCCAGCTCGGGAAACCGTGCTGCCGGGCGATGCGGAACTGAGCCTCCGACAGCTTGACCGACTCCGCGCGTGCGAGGTCCTTCGCGCGTTTGCGCAGGTACTCCAGGCTGGGCTTCGCGGGCAGGGTGCTCACGGGAATCCTCCTTCCCTGTCACGCCCGTGGTCCGCAGGCACCGGGCAGGAAAGAAGGTGACTGGTGGGTGGTGCGGTCGTACGGGGGTGGGCTCGGCCCTTTCCGCGGACGGGACGCGGCCCTCACCGCGCATCCGCCACGCTACCGCAGCCCACCCTCGAACGCTCAGAGTACGAGCGGGGCCAGGCGGCGCCAGCTTTCCACGGGAATGCCGCCGGTCCCGTCGAGGACTTGGACGCAGACGTGGTCGGCACCGGCGTCGAGGTGGGCCCGGATCCGGTCGGCGACCTCCTGTTCACCGCGATACGCCACGATGGCGTCGACGAGCCGGTCACTGCCGCCGTCGGCGAGATCGGCGTCGGTGAAGCCGAGCCGCCGCAGGTTCGCCTGTTGGTGCGGTGCCAGCCGCACGTATCCGTCCACGTGCTCGCGCGCGATCCGCCGCGCCCGCCCGGGGTCCGCGTCGAGCACGACCGCCTGTTCGACCGCGAGGTAGGCGTCCGGTCCCATCGTCTTCCGCGCGAACGCGGTGTGCTCCGGCGGGACGAAGTACGAATGCGCGCCGTCGGTCCGCGCCGCCGCCAGCTCCAGCAGTTTCGGCCCCAGCGCGGCGAGTACGCGGCGCGGCCGGGCGCCGGGAACGTCCAGGTCCGCCTTGTCCATCGCGTCGAGGTAGGACCGCATCGCCGTGAGGACGCCGCTGCCGGGCCGATGCCCGCCGAGCCCGAGCGTGAACCGGCCCGGATACGCCTCGGCGAGGGTGCGCCCGGCCGCTTCGGCGGTCGTGGCTTCGCGTTCGGAGAACCGCGCGATTCCGGTCGCCACGGGCAGCGTGCTGGTCGCCGCGAGCAGCATCGCCGCCTGGGTGAACGCCTCCCTGCCACGGTACTCGCCGAACCAGAGCGCGGAGTAGCCCAGCGACTCGACCTCCGCGGCGGCTGCGCGGACCTCGCCGATTTCCTTGCCGTCGAAGGCGAAGGTCCAGATCCCGACACTCATCGCGACACCTCCAGCACCGCCGGGGCCAGCTCTGTCAGAGCATCCACAATGGACTCAAGGGTGGCGGCGGCCGGGGTGAGCAGCACGTGGTCGGCCCCGGCGTCGAGCAGTTCCCGCAGGCGTCCGGCGATCGTCTTCCCGTCGCCCCACAGGACCAGGCTGTCGACGAACCGGTCGCTGGGCCCGGAGATCTCCGCGTCGGTGTAGCCGAGCCGTTTCCAGCCGTTGAGGTAGCCCTTGACGTTGTGGTCCCGGATCTGCCCGACCGTCCGGCGAACGTGTTCTCTCGCGTCTTCGCGCGTGCCGAGCAGGACCGTCTGCTGCGGGATCAGCAGCTTGTCCGGTCCGAGGATCTCGCGCGCGTACGGCGTGTGCTCGACCGGCTGGGCGAACGGATGCGCGCCGTCGGCGTGGTCGCGCGACAGCTCCAGCATCCTCGGGCCGACGGCCGCGAGCACACGGGGAAAGGCAACCGGCGGGGGCTTTTCGGCCGACGTGGCGTCCATTTCGGACAGATACGCGCGCATTTTCTCGTAGGGCTGGTATTTCTCGCCGTACTTCTCGGCCTGGAACGCGTGGCCGATCCCGACGCCGAGCACGAACCGGCCGGGGTGCGCCTGTGCCAGCGTCGTCCCGCCGCTCTGCGCGGTCCGGCCGGGCCGCGACCAGACGTTGGCGATGCCGGTGCCCAGCACGACGTTCTCCGTCGACGCCAGCAGATCGCCGAAATGCGCGAAAATCTCGCGGGTGCCGGGCCCTTCGCCGCTCCACACGGAGCCGTAACCCAGTTCGGCCAGGCGCCGCGTGGCCGAACGCTCGACGTCCGGCGGGGGTGCCATGGGCGCGGTGGGGAGCCAGACGCCGACAGTGCCCAGCCGGTCCCGGGTTTCCTCGATCAGGGTCATCCCTGCTTCCCTCCAGTAAGATGAGGCTACCTCCGGTTACTATACGGAGGCAGCCTCCGATTTGTCACCCGGTAAGGTCCGGAACCGAGATGACCGACGTCAAGCCGATGCGGGCGGACGCCCGCCGCAACTACGAGCGCCTGCTGGCCGAGGCGAGGCGTGCCTTCACCGAACGCGGCGTCGACGCCTCACTCGAGGACATCGCGCGCAGTGCCGGAGTCGGTATCGGCACCCTCTATCGCCACTTCCCGACCAGGGAAGCCCTGCTCGAGACCCTTTTGCGGGATCGCTTCGACGGGCAGGCGGAAAAAGCGCGGGAGCTGCTCGCGGCCGAAGACCCGCTCGCCGGGCTGTACACCTGGCTCGTCGGGCTCGGCACCACGGCAGGCGCCTATCACGGTCTGGTCGAGCTGATGGCCGATGCGATCAACGATCCCGAGTCCCGGCTCCATGCTTCCTGTCACGCGATGCAGGACGCGGTGTCCCAACTGGTGGACAGGGCCAAGGAAGCCGGGGCGCTGCGCGCCGACGTCACCACCCGTGAGCTGCTTCTGTTGTCGCACGGTGCTTCCTGGGCCGGTACGCACCTGCCAGGGGAGCGTGGCATGGAGCGCCTGTTGACCCTTGTTTTCGAGGGATTACGGGCAAGTTAACAACGGGGGCAGCGAGGTGGCGGGCCCCCGGGCTAAACTCCCGCTCAACCGGGCACAACGGCGTGCGCCGATTCGTCCATCGGTTGATCCAGCACCGAGCGTCCTCGACTCAGTGACCAGATAGTGGGAGCCGCAACGTGAGCAGCAAGCCCAACAAGCCCGTCGTCCTCATCGCGGAAAAGCTCGCGCCTTCGGTGCTGAGTGTGTTCGGTGACGAGGTGGAGGTCCGTCATGTGGACGGGACCGACCGCCCGGCGCTGCTCGAGGCGGTGAAGAGCGCCGACGCGCTCCTGGTGCGCTCGGCCACCAAGGTCGACGCCGAGGTGCTCGGTGCCACCACCCAGCTCAAGGTCGTCGCCCGCGCCGGTGTCGGGCTGGACAACGTCGAGGTCCCCGCCGCCACCGAGCGTGGCGTGCTGGTGGTCAACGCCCCGACGTCGAACATCGTCTCGGCCGCCGAGCACGCCGTCGCGCTGCTGCTCGCCGTCGCCCGCCGGGTGCCCGCCGCCGACCAGAGCCTGCGCGGCGGCGAGTGGAAGCGCAGCGCGTACACCGGTGTCGAGCTCAACGGCAAGACCATCGGTGTCGTCGGCCTCGGCAAGATCGGCCAGCTGTTCAGCCAGCGCATCGCCGCCTTCGGCACCAAGCTGATCGCCTACGACCCCTACGTTTCGGCCGCACGCGCCGCGCAGCTCGGCATCGAGCTCGTCACCCTCGACGAGCTGCTGGAGCGTGCCGACGCGATCTCGATCCACCTGCCGAAGACGCCGGAGACCAAGGGACTCATCGACGCCGAGGCGCTGAAGAAGACCAAGCCGGGCGTCATCATCGTCAACGCCGCGCGTGGCGGGCTCATCGTCGAGGAGGCGCTGGCCGACTCGCTCCGCTCCGGCCACGTCGGCGGTGCCGGGATCGACGTCTTCGTCACCGAGCCGACGACGTCCAGCCCGTTGTTCGAGCTGGACAACGTCGTGGTCACCCCGCACCTGGGCGCCTCGACCGCCGAGGCGCAGGACCGTGCGGGCACCGACGTCGCCAAGTCGGTGCTGCTCGCGCTGCGCGGCGACTTCGTGCCGGACGCGGTGAACGTCTCGGGCGGCGGCGCGGTCGGCGAGCACGTCCGGCCTTACCTTTCGCTCACCCAGAAGCTCGGCACCGTGCTCACCGCGCTCAAGCCGAAGGCGCCGACCTCGGTCACCGTCGTCGTCAAGGGCGAACTGTCCACTGAGGACACCAGCGTGCTGGCGCTGGCCGCCGAGCGCGGCGTGTTCGCCGGGGTCGTCCACGACCAGGTCACCTTCGTCAACGCGCCGCGGCTGGCCGAGGAACTGGGTGTCCAGGTCGAGCTGGTGACCGAGTCGGAGAGCCCGAAGTTCCGCAGCCTGGTCACGGTGCGCGCGGTGCACGGCGACGGCACCACGCTGTCGGTTTCGGGTTCGGTCACCGGCAAGGACGACGTCGAAAAGATCGTCGAGGTCAACGGCCGGCACTTCGACCTGCGGGCCGAGGGCGACGTGCTGCTGCTCGAGTACCCGGACCGTCCCGGCATCATGGGCCGCGTCGGCACCCTGCTCGGCGAGGCGGGTCTCAACATCGAGGCTGCGCAGATCAGCCAGACCACCGACGGCTCCGACGCGGTCATGCTGCTGCGCGTGGACCGCGCGGTCGACACGCACGTGCTGGAGCCGATCGGCGCCGCCGTCGGCGCGCACACGATCCGCGCCGTGAATTTCGGCTGATTTCCGCTCCGTCGTAAAGCCGCTCCGGGCCTGCCCGGAGCGGCGGTCGCCGTTTCAGCCCGCGGAAAACGCGGACAGGCGGTCGCGCAGCCCGTTGCAGGCGGGGGGGCCATAGGTTTCCACCATCGAATAGACGACGGTATCCCGTGACGAGCCGTCCGGCCGGATCCGGTGCGCGCGGAGCACGCCTTCCCGCAGCGCGCCGAGCCGTTCGATGGCGCGTTGCGAGCGCAGGTTCCGGATATCGGTCTCCCAGCTCACCCGCTGCGCTCCGAGCGTCTCGAAGGCGTGCGTGAGCAACAGCAGTTTCGCCTCGGTGTTGAGCGCGGTCCGGTGCCAGTCCGCGCCGAGCCAGGTGAAGCCGATCGACAGGATCCGGTGGGCCTCGCTGACCTGGTAATACGACGTCGTTCCGGCGACCCGGCCGGTCTTCGCGTCGATCTGCGCCCATGCCTGGCGGGTGCGGTCGGCGAGCATCTGCTCGACCATGCGCTCGGCGGCGGGCAGGTCGGCGGGCTGCCGCAGGCTCAGCCAGGTCCAGATCCCGGGGTCCTTGCCCGCCTCGAACAGGCCTTTCGCGTGGTCGGCGGTCAGCGGTTCGAGGCGGACGTGGTCGCCGGTCAGCGTCGGATGGGTTTGCCAGTGGTTCACGATGTCCAGATTAGGCAAAGTACTGTCGTAGGGCGCGGTCTTTTTCGCCACTTATTGGCAAGTCCTGGCAGGCAATCACATTCACGTAACGGAGCAAGCTGCCTACCGAAGTAGGTGTTTCCTGCCATTAAGTTCGGTTCGCGAGGCTGAACCACGCGGCGTGCGAGGGCACGGCGCGGCGTCGCGGCTCACCGTCGGGGGTTTCGAGCCGCAGGCAGGTTCTTCCATCCAGGTCTCGAGTAAAGGGGAACTACCGATGAGCAGATCCCGCTTACCCGGTTGGGCGGTGCGGTCATCCACCGCGCTGTTCGCCGTGGTGCTGGCGACGGCCGTGGCGGGAACGCCCGTCGCCTCGGCGCAGGACGCGCCGCTCGCCGAGAGCGCCGGGAAGGCCAAGATCGACCAGGCCGCGCTGGACGGCAAGATCGAGCCGCGCCTGAACACCGCGCAGGGTCAGGTCACCGCGTTCGTCGAGGTGGCGAAGAAGCCGGCGGTCGACGCGTTCAACGACGAGCAGGGCAAGGGCGCGGGCAAGGAGAAGGCCAAGCAGGCCGCCCGCGTGGCCAAGGCCGACACCGCCGCGGCGGTGAACTCCGTGCTCGGCCAGCTCAAGGCCGCCGACGCGCGCACGCAGCTGGTCACCCAGACCGCGAACGCGGTCCCCGGTGCCGTCGTCACGGCCGACGCCGCGAAGCTGCGCGAGGTCGCGAAGCGCCCCGACGTCGTCTCAGTGCGCACGGTGGTGCCGAAGACTCGGACCAATGCCAGCGCGGAGCAGCTGACGAACACGCTCAACAGCTGGCAGCAGACCGGCAAGCTCGGCGACGGGATCCGCGTCGGCGTCATCGACGACGGCATCGACTACACGCACGCCGACTTCGGCGGGCCCGGCACGCCCGAGGCGTACAAGAGCATCGACTCGGCGAAGCCGAACCCGCTGTTCCCCAGCGCCAAGGTGGTCGGCGGTACCGACCTGGTCGGCGACGGCTACGACGCCAACGGAAAACTGGGTTCGCCCACCCCGGTTCCGGACCCGAACCCGCTCGCCTGTGGTGAGCACGGCACGCACGTCGCGGGCACGATCGCCGGGTTCGGCGTCAACGCCGACGGCAGCACCTTCACCGGCGACTACAAGAAGCTGACCGGCAAGAAGCTCGACGAGATGCGCATCGGGCCCGGCACGGCGCCGAAGGCCCTGCTCTACGCGATCAAGGTGTTCGGCTGCAAGGGATCGACCAACGTCACCTCACAGGCGCTCGACTGGGCGCTGGACCCCGACGGCGACGGCGACTTCACCGATCACCTCGACATCGTGAACCTCTCGCTCGGCATGGACTTCGGCGCGCCGGACGACCCGGACTCGCTGTTCGTCCGCAAGCTCGCCGCGAACAACGTGCTCCCGGTGTTCTCCGCGGGCAACGGCGGGGACATCAACGACATCGGCGGCTCGCCGGGCAGCACGCCCGAGGCGCTGACCGTGGCCAGCAGCCGCGACGCCGGGGTGCTGCGGGACGCCATCGACGTGACGGCCCCCGCCCCCGCGCAGCGGACCGGGCAGTTCAGCCAGGACTTCGCCGGGTACGACAAGCTCGACCTGACCGCTCCCGTCGTCGCGCTTTCGGCGGCCAACAAGGCGGGCTGCCAGCCGTATTCGGCCGAGGACAAGGCGAAGGCCGCCGGCAAGATCGTCTGGCTCGAATGGGACGACAACGACGCGACGCGTCCGTGCGGCTCCGCTGCCCGCGCCAACAACGCGCAGGCGGCAGGCGCCGCCGGTGTGCTGCTTTCGTCCACTTTGGAGCATTTCAGCGCCGGTATCGCGGGCAACGCGGCCGTGCCGATGTTCCAGCTGACCGGCAGCGCCACCGCCGCGACGCGCCCCGCGCTCACCGCGGGCACGCTGCGGGTGCACATGACCGGTGCGGGCCGGGTGAGCGTCCAGACCTACGACAAGTCCATTGTGGACACACCGAGCTCGTTCACCTCGCGCGGTGGCCGCGGCCCCGCGGTGAAGCCGGACGTCGCCGCGCCCGGTGACACCATCACCTCGGCGTTCCGTGGCAGCGGCAACGGTAGGACCGTCCTTTCCGGGACGTCCATGGCCGCCCCGCACACCTCGGGTATCACGGCGCTGATCCGCCAGGCCCACCCGGACTGGTCGGTCGAGGAGGTCAAGGCCGCGGTGATCGACACCGCCGGGCACGACGTGCACGACGCGGCGGGCCACACCTACGCGCCGCAGCGCGTCGGCAGCGGCCGGATCGACGCGAAAGCCGCGCTGGACAACCAGGTCCTGGCCTACGTGGCCGACGACCCCGGCGCGGTGACCGTCAACTTCGGCACCGTCGAGGCGGGCGGGCCGGTCACGCTGACCAAGACGCTCAAGGTCGTCAACAAGGGTGTCACGCCGGTCGAGTACGCCGTGGGCTACGAGGCCGTCAACGCGCTGCCCGGTGTCGAGTACACAGTGGACAAGCCGTGGGTGAAGCTGAGCCCCCGTGGCATCGCGAAGGTCAAGGTGACGTTGAAGGTCACCGATCCGAAGGCGCTGCGCAAGGTCATGGACCCGACCATGGCGGCCACCCAGGCCGGCCTGGCGCGTCAGTTCGTCGCCGACGCTTCCGGCCGCGTCGCGTTCACCCCGAAGAGCGGGGCGACCGTGCCGCTGCGGGTTTCGGTGTACTCGGCGCCGAAGCCGGTCTCGTCGATCAAGACCCCGGGCACCGTGAAGTTCGGTCCCGGCCAGGACCAGGCCGTGCTGAACCTGACCGGCAGGGGCGTCGACCAGGGCACCGGTGCCCAGCGCTACCGGTCGCTGATCAGCGTCCTCGAGCTGCAGGCGGAGTCCCCGCAGCTGCCCGAATGCGACAGCGACGTCGTCACCGGGTGCACGCTCAACCGCACCGCGAAGGGCGGCGACATCCGCTACGTCGGTGCGGCTTCGACGGCACCGCTGGCCAAGGAACAGGGCAACCCGGACGACGCGCTGCTCGCGTTCGGCGTGTCCACCTGGAGCGACTGGGCGAACCTCGGCAGCAACACCACCGTGTTCGTCGACATCGACACCAACGGCGACGGGAAGCCGGACTTCGAGACGTACGTGACCAAGGCGACGTCGTCCGACGTGCTGTTGGTCAGCACGGTCTCGCTGACCAAGCCGGGCAACCCGCGGGTGGACCTCCAGGCGGTCAACGGCCAGCTCGGTGACGTCGACACCAACGTGTTCGACACGAACGTGGTGGTCTTGCCGGTGCGGATCGCGGCACTGGGAATTGACCCGAACGGTGGATCGCAGCGGATCGGTTACACGGTGGGTACCAGTGGGTTCTACACGGCACCCGGCAGCACGAGTTCGACGATCGACTCCGTCGACGGCCCGCTGTCGTTCGACGTTCTCGCGCCGGGCTATGCGGTGCAGGGCGGCGGCGACGCCGCGATCGGTTACGTGGCCAAGCCGGGAACGGCGCTGGTCGTGAACCGGAACGCGGCTTCGGCGGCGGCGGACAAATCGCTCGGCCTGCTCGCGATCGAACACCACAACGCCGCGGGCGACCGCGCGGGCGTGGTGCGCGTCGAGGCGGCGGGGAACGCACAGAACACCGGGCGGGACACTCCGGGGCGGCACACCGGACGTCAGCCCATCGGGGTGAGCTGACCACGGCGGTCCACCCCGGAAAGCACTGAGGTGGTGGGGGCTTTCCTGGTCTCAATGGCTGGGAAAGCCCCCACTGATTTCACCCGGATGGCTGACTGGGCCCCGGTCGGGATCCGGCATAAGGGTGGTGCGGCTACGACGCCTTGTCTACGGCCGGTAACCTTCCGCCTGCTGGCGTTTGTTGCGGATGGGCCATCCGGACCCGGTGGCCTGGTCGACGGAGGTGTGTGGATGCGGCTCGCGGTGATCCCAGGTGACGGGATCGGGCCCGAGGTGGTCTCCGAGGCGCTGAAGGTGCTCGGTGAAGTGGTACCGACAGCGGAGATCACGAACTACGACCTCGGCGCCGCCCGATGGCACGCCACCGGTGAGCTGCTTCCGGAGTCGGTGCTCGGCGAACTCCGCCAGCACGACGCGATCCTGCTCGGCGCGGTCGGCGACCCGACGGTGCCCAGCGGGATTCTGGAGCGCGGCCTGCTGCTGCGCCTGCGCTTCGAGCTCGACCACCACGTGAACCTGCGCCCGGCGCGGCTCTACCCCGGTGTGCGCGGCCCGCTGGCCGACCCCGGCGACGTCGACATGGTCGTCGTCCGCGAGGGCACCGAGGGGCCGTACGCGGGCAACGGTGGCCTGCTGCGCAAGGACACCGAGCACGAGATCGCCACCGAGGTGAGCGTCAACACCGCGTTCGGTATCCGGCGCGTCGTCGCCGACGCCTTCAACCGCGCCGAGCAGCGTCCGCGCAAGCACCTGACCCTGGTGCACAAGACCAACGTGCTGCTGCACGCCGGGTCGTTGTGGTCGCGGATCGTCGAAGAGGTCTCGCTGGAGCACCCGGAGGTGACCGTCGCCTACTCGCACGTCGACGCGGCCACCATCCACCTGGTCACCGACCCGTCCCGCTTCGACGTGATCGTCACCGACAACCTGTTCGGCGACATCATCACCGACCTCGCGGCCGCGGTCACCGGCGGCATCGGCCTCGCCGCGAGCGGCAACCTGGACATCACCCGCCGCAACCCGAGCATGTTCGAGCCGGTGCACGGCTCCGCCCCGGACATCGCGGGCCAGGGCCTCGCCGACCCGACCGCCGCGGTGCTGTCGGTGTCGCTGCTGCTCGACCACCTCGGCCAGAAGGAGGCCGCGCGGCGCATCGAGGCGTCGGTCGCCTTCGACCTCGCGACGCGGGACCAGGCCTCCCCGGGGGCGACCCAGGCGATCGGCGACCGGCTCGCCGCGCTGGTGTCCTCGAACGTCCGCTCCGTGGGCTGAGGTTTTTCGACGTAGGTCCGTGAAGGCCTCCTTACCGGCGCTGGACGCCGGCAAGGAGGCCTTCACGGCTTTCGGGGCGCTGTCGCGGGACACCGTCTGTCGCGAATGGACCGTTTGCGCCCTGGAAGGTCGTGAATGGCTTTCTCGCTAAGGGTTCTGGGCTGTGGGGGCCGCGCCGAGGGACGCCGTCGGTGCGGTGGGCCTGGGTGCGACAAGGGAGTCCCTGGGTGCGTTGGATGCGACGGGGGCGTCCCTCGGTGCGGTGGATGCACCCAGGGCGTCCCTCGGACATCCCCGACCACGCCGAGAGCATCGCCCGGTGTGGGGGGGGGGGGGGGGGTCGGGCCGCGACACCCAGCGCCGCGAGGAGGGGGAATCGAGGCGCCGCCCCGCACCCGCGGGCACCCACCCAAAACACACC
>NZ_JBHYIK010000006.1:0-102524 GCF_042739735.1 Amycolatopsis sp. NPDC059027
CTTTCAGTGCATCCAGCGCACTGAAAGCGCCCTTCAGCGCGCCGAACGCACCGAAGGCGTCCTTCAGCACAAGCCGGGGCAGCACACGCCGCGCGGGGGAAAGCAGGTCAGCGGGCGCCGGGGCGGTTGAGGTAGGCCGAGGCGATGGAGAGGACGAAGGCGACGCCGACGATCGCGCTGACCCACCACGGGCCGCCGATCACGAGGTTCCACACGAACGCTGCCGCCATCAGCACGGCCGCGATGATGTTCCGGACCTGCAGCCCGCTCGGTTTCGCCATGTCCCGAGCCTCTCACACGCGTCGGGACGGCTGATCACCACGCGGCGCGCTCGGCGGTTAGAGTTTCTACGCGCCGGGCCGCCGTCACCACGCGCTGGGCTGCCCGCGACCATGCGGCGCGGGCACCGAGCCCAGCGCGGCCGGTTACCACACGGCGCGTTCGCCGGGGTCGAGCAGCCGCAGCCGGTCCGCCAACCCCGCCGCCGCGAACGCGGAAGCCATGTCCGAGGGGCCTTCGCTGAAGTGTTCCCACCCACGCAGATGCAGCGGGACCACCACGTCGGCCGCCAGGATCCGGGTGGCTTCGACGGCGTCGAGACTGGTCAGCGTCAGGGGAGCGCCGTCGAACAACGCTGTCCGCGCCGCGCCGCCGAAGAGCACGGCGAACTCCACCGGCCCGGCGATGCCCGCGATCTCGCGCACGACGTCCAGTGACGCGTTGTCGCCGCTCACGTACACCGTCGGCAGATCCTCGCCGCGCAGCAGGAAGCCGATCACCTGGCCGGTCACCGGCTCCGCGCCGGGCGGGCCGTGCAACGCCGGGACGGCGACGACCTCGACCGCGTCGACCCGCGCGGATTCCCACGGCTTCAGGCCGCGCGCGGCGCCGCCCAGTCGCGACGCCCCGCCGGTGGTCGTGAAGGTCACCGGCACGGAAGCCAGGAACTCCCGGCCTGCCGGGTCGAGGTTGTCGGCATGCTCGTCGTGCGAGAGCAGCACCGCGTCGATGCGGCCCACCTCGGACGCGCCGAGCGCGGGCTCTTCGGTCTTGGTCAGCGGACGGCCGGGCGCACCGCCCTGCACGCCGGGGCCGCTGAACGTCGGATCGGTGAGGAACCGGGCGCCGCCCAGCTCGAGAACGGCGGTCGGCCCGCCGACGAAGGTCACAGCAAAGGTCACGTGCAGCGACAACACCGCGAGCGCCGGAGAACTTCCCGGCGACGAGACCCGCTCAGCACGCCCGCGAGTATTCGACCTGGTCGATCAGGTTGCCCGCGCCGTAGTCGAAGAGACGTGTCTCCCCGGACTCGCTGAAGCCGCACTTACGGTAGAAGCGGCGAGACTGCGGAGTGTCGCGCCACGTCCACAGATGCACCTGGGCGAAGCCGTCATCGGACAAGCGCCGCAGCGTCTCGGTCATCAACGCGGCGGCGATGCCACTGCCCCAGCCGTCGGGGTGGCCGTAGAAGCTGGAGATCTCGGCGAAACCCGGCCGTTCCGAAGACGGGAGCGAATAGGACAACGCCATCGGACGTCCGTCGAGTGCGCCGAGCAACAGCGTTCCCGCGCCTTCGGCGATCCGCGCGTGCCAGCGACCTCGCCTGCTCCGGAGGGCTTGCTCGGCGAACTCCGGATCGAAGGACGGCGCGTACGCCACCTTCCACGCCGCAGTGTGGATCTCACCGAGCACGTCGCCGTCGTCCGGTCCGGCCTCCCGAATCTCGATCATCCGGTAACCCTAGGGCGCCGACTGCCGTCGCGAGCTGATCACCCCGGTGTTGAACCCGGCCAGGTGCAGTCCACCGGCGAAGCGAGCGTGCTCGATCTTCACACACCTGTTCATCACAACGTCCAAACCGGACTCACGGCCTCGCGCTGCGACGTCCTCGTGCCACAGCCCGAGCTGGAGCCACAACGTCCGCGCGCCGACGTCGATGACTTCTTCGGCCACCTGCGGCAGATCGTCGTGCTTGCGGAACACGCTGACCAGGTCCACTTCGCCCGGCACGTCCTTCAGCGACGGGTACACCGGCCGTCCGAGCAGCGTGTCCAGCCGCGGGTTCACGAAGTTGACCTCGTAGCGCGTCGAGGACAGCAGGTACGTCGCGACGAAGTAGCTCGGCCTGGCCGGATTCGCGGACGCTCCGACCAGAGTCACCGACTTGGTCCGCCCCAGGATGCGCCGCCGTTCGACGGCCGAGACGTCGTACGTCATCCGGCCACCGCCTTGTCCAGCGCCTGGTCGAGATCCCAGAGGATGTCTTCGACGTCCTCCAGCCCGATCGACAACCGGATCAGGTCCGGCCTGACCCCCGCGGCCCGGAGCTGCTCGTCCGACAGCTGTGCGTGCGTGGTCGACGCCGGATGGATCACCAGCGTCCGCGCGTCGCCGACGTTGGCCAGATGGGAAAGCAGCTCGACCGACTCGACGAACTTCTCGCCCGCCGCGCGCCCGCCCCGGACCCCGAAGGAGAACACCGCGCCGGGCCCGAGCGGCAGGTATCGCTGGGCGAGCGAGTGGTGCGGATGTCCGGGCAGCCCGGCATAGCCGACCCACTCGACGCGGTCGTCGAGTTCCAGGTATTCGGCGACCGCGCGGGCGTTGGCCACGTGCGCGTCCATCCGCTGCGGCAGGGTCTCGACGCCTTGCAGCAGAAGGAAAGCCGAATGCGGCGAGAGCACTGCTCCGATATCGCGCAACTGCTCCGCTCGCAGCCGCGTGCAGAAAGCGTATTCGCCGAAGTTCTCCCAGTACTTCAGACCGCCGTAGCTGTCGACGACCTCGGTCATCCGGGGGAACTTTCCGTTGCCCCAGTTGAACTTCCCGGATTCCACGACGATCCCGCCGAGCGTGGTGCCGTGCCCGCCGAGGAACTTCGTCGCCGAGTGCAGCACGATGTCGGCGCCGTGTTCGATCGGACGGCACAGGTACGGCGTCGCGAGTGTCGCGTCCACCACGAGCGGAATGTCGTGTGAGTGCGCGAGATCGGCCAGCCCGGCGATGTCGGCGATCGCACCGCTCGGATTACCGACGACCTCGGTGTAGAGCAGCCGCGTCCTGTCGGTGATCGCCGCCGCGTAGTCCTCGACGCGGTCACCGCTCACGAATGTCGTCTCGACGCCGAAGCGTGCCAACGTCCCGGTGAGCTGCGTGACCGTCCCGCCGTAGAGCCCGCTCGCGGACACGATGTGGTCACCGGCCTCGGCGAGCGCGGAGAACGTCAGGAACTCCGCGGCCTGCCCGCTGCCGGTCGCGACGCCGCCGATCGCGCCTTCGAGGCTGGCGATCCGCTCCTCGAACGCGGCCACGGTCGGATTGCCGATGCGGCTGTAGACATTGCCGTACTTCTGCAACGCGAACAGATTCGCCGCGTCCGTGGCGTCCTCGAACACGAAACTGGTCGTCTGGTAGATCGGCACGGCGCGGGCACCGGTCGCCGGATCAGGGGTGCCGCCCGCGTGCAGCGCGCGGGTCCGGAAGCCCCACGTACGTTCGCTCATCGAGCGCCACGGTACTCAGCGTTCCAGGTCGTGGCCATCGATTCCCAGCCGGTGGACCGCGGCGAGATAGTCCGGCACCGCCGAGTCGTCACCGGCATCGGAGATCAGCGCGACATAGCCGTCGGGACGGATCAACACGAGGGTGCGGTCGGTCGCGCCGTAGGCGTCGGCGAGGTGGCCTTCGGTGTCGGCGATGTCGCCGGGACCGGTCGGTTGCCCGACGACCTGGAGGGTCTTGAGGTCGAACGAAGAGGCTTCGACCGCAGGTGTGGCCCCGAAGCTCAGCAAGGTGAAGCGCCCGCCGCGCGTCATCTCGAACAGCCGGTGTTCGCCGTCCACTGTCGTCAGCTTGGTCGCATCGGGGGCGCGGTCACCGGCGCGGAGCGAGGCAGTCTCGTCGCGGTCGTCGCGCGCCAGGGCAGAGCCGCGATAATTCACGCGGAGCTGCATCGTGTTCGCATCGCGGCGGACGGGGATGGCCTTCTTCTCGATCGTCTGCCTCAGGCGGGCGTCCGAGAGCGCGAGCACGCCCGCCGCGACTGGCCGCCGCTCGGCTTCGTAGCTGTCGAGCAACGTCGGCGAGGCGCCGCTGGCGACCGCCGCGAACTTCCAGCCGAGGTTGTGCGAGTCCTGGATGCCGGTGTTCATCCCCTGTCCGCCGGCGGGGGAGTGGATGTGCGCCGCGTCGCCGGCGAGGAACACGCGACCCTCGCGATAACGGTCGACGAGGCGGACGTTGGCGCGCCACAACGACGACCACTCCGGCTCGTGGAGGCGGATGCCGGTGCGGCCGCTCCGCCGATCGAAGATCGTCTGCATGTTCGCGAGGGTGAGTTCGGGGTTCTGTCCCGGCCCGATGCTGGCCTGGTACTGGAAGGCGTTGGTCGAGGGCAGCGGGCAGAGGGTGATGAGGCCCTCGTCGCACAGCCACATGTGCCAGGCGTCGCGATCGAGGCCGTCGACCTCGACGTCGGCGACGATCATCCGCACCTCCTCGCGGGTCTCGCCCTCGAAAGCGATACCGGCCTGCTTGCGGACGATGCTGTGGCCGCCGTCGCAGCCGACCAGCCAGCGCGCGGTGACCGTCTCCGTCTCGCCGCCCTTGACGATCACCGCCGACACACCCTCGTCCGACTGCTCGAAGCTCTCGAACGCACTGCCGAACTCCACCGCTCCGCCGAACTCCGCCAGCCGCAGCCTCAGCGCTTCCTCGATCCGCCACTCGGGTGTGATCAGGCTTGCCGCATAAGGAATGTCGGGGCGATGCTCCAGCGTCTCGCCGCCGCTCGTCGTCACCTGGCCATCGGGAGCGGTCGACCGGATCGGCATCGCCATCCGGCCGTGGGCGAGCACGCGATCGACGATGCCGAGATCGTCGAACACCTCAAGGGTGCGTGGCTGGACGCCCTTGCCGCGCGACCCGGGTCGCGGGCCGGGCGCGGCCTCGATCAGCCGGAACGGGACGCCGCCGCGGGCGAGTTCGCAGGCCAGCGTCAGCCCGGTCGGACCGGCGCCGACGATCAACACCGTGGTCTCTGGCATCTTCTCGTCCCCCTCTGTAAGAGTTGAATCCATCTCTTATGACAGTAGAGGGGGTCGATAAGGAATGCAAACCTTCCTTATGATGGGACCATGACCCCACCTGACGACGCGCCCTCCCGCCAACGCCGTCGCGGACCCGAACTCGAGGCCGCGCTGCTGGACGCGGCCTGGGACGAGCTGGTCGAAGCCGGCTTCGCAAAGCTGACCATGGAGTCCGTCGCCTCCCGTGCCGGCACCGGCGTCGCCGTGCTGTACCGCCGCTGGGCCAACAAGGACGAGCTCGTGCTCGCCGCGCTGGAGCACTACCGGGACAGTCACCCGGTCGACGTCCCCGACACCGGCTCCCTGCGCGGCGACCTCCTCGAAGCACTGACCGGCATGGGTCAGGCTCGCGCCGCCTTCTTCGCCATCGCCGTGGCCGCGGTCGTCTCGGGACTACTGGCCGGAGCCGGGCTCACTCCCACCAAGGTGCGCGACCGGATCATCGGCGACCAACGGCTGGTGCGCGTCCGGACCATCTACCAGCGTGCCCATGACCGCGGCGAGATCGACCTGGAACGGATCCCCGCCGCGGTGCTCGCCCTGCCGTTCGACCTCGTGCGTCACGACCTGCTCATGGACCTCAAACCCGTGAAGCCCGCACGCATCCGGTCGATCCTCGATGAGATCTTCCTGCCCCTCGTCCGACATTATGTCTAGTCGTCGACGTCCCAGGTCTGCTCCTGGCCCTTCGCGGCGTCGCAGGGTTCGGCGGTGACCTTCTTGAAGTCGTAGGACAAACAGGTGTGGCTGCTCGCGTTCTCGAGAAGTCCCTTCGAACGGCCCTCGCCGCGCAATGTCCAGCGCTGCGCGGGCGCGCCGTCGCAGGCGCTGGTGTACACCGACCTGCCGTTGCGGCCCACTTCGAGACAGTGTTTCGAGGCGACGTCCTCGAACACCATGCTGCCCGAGACGCGCCATTGGTGCCTCGGGTCGCAGCGGTAGGTGTCGACGAGGCCGCCGTCCTCGCCGAGGCAGTAGCCGGTGTGGGCGTGCTTGAGCTGATACGGCGGATCGGCCGAGGCCGTGCCGGAGAACGACATGGTGGCGAGCAGGACCGCTGGGACCAGCACACGCGCACGCATCGACGGACACTCCTCACAGTGGTGACAGGTTCACTCTCTGCCTACCGTGCGGTGGTGACCGTGGGAAGTCGCCCGACCGGGGAACGGACGTGGGCCTCAGCCCAGGGCGGCGCGTAACCGTCGGTCGCGTTCGGCGGGGGTCTGGCGCGGACAGCTGGTGCACTTCGGGTTCCCGGCTTCGTAGATCAGACAGCACGAAGCCCGCCGCACGACCGGCGAACGGCCCACGCGGATGAAGCGTGGCGACGGCATCCCGAGCCCGATCGCGGACACCAGCGGGGCAGCCAAACCCATCGCGCGTTCCGGATCGGACGTCCACAGTAGACGGTTGCCGATGGAATCCGTGGCGATCGCCCCCAGCGCCCGGGGATTCGCTCCCGAGACGGAAGCGATGGTACGGATCGCGGTCCCCAAAGTGGCCGAGAACGCGGCGCCCAGTTCAGCCAGATCCGCGGACAACGGGCGGGACGAACGCGCGCCGAGGAATCGGCCGTCCGAAACCATGTCCAGCGAAACGGCGTCCAGCGAAGGATCCATCGCGACACCGGTCGCGATCAGTGACTCCAGCGACGGCGCCACCAGCACCGACGACAGCGAGTACCACCAGATCGTCCCGAGCACTTCCGGCCGCGCGCAGCCGTAGAGTTTCGCCGCGCCGCCGATCCGCGCGCGGACCCACGCGGGATCGGCGAGCAGGGTGGCGGGCTCGGTCAGGTCCGGGGTCATTCCGTCACCGCGCGGTAGACCGACACCGCGAAGGACGTCGTGACGTCGAGCGGGGAGGAGAGCGCTTCGAGGCGGGCGCGCCGGTCGTCGGTCAAGTGATGCGCGGTCGGGCCCATGTCGACGACCTCGCGCACCAGTTCCGGCGAGAATTCCACCCGATTGGTGACCTCGATCCGACTCGTCCGGGTGAAGTATTCGCGCAGGCTGCGCTCCAGCCGTTCGTCCTTCCGTTCGTCCACATCGAGCACGAGATCGCCGAGTTCGCGCAGATGTCCCGCCGTGGGCGTCGCGACCACCAGCAGGCCGCCGGGCGCCAGCACGCGGTGGAACTGCTGGGCGTTACGCGGCGCGAAGACGTTGAGCACCATCGACGCCACCTCGTCGGCCACCGGCCACGGCTCCCACAGGTTCCACACCGCCGCTCCGGCGCGTTCGTGCGCGCGGGCGGCGCGGCGCAGCGCGATCGCGGAGACGTCGAGTGCGAGGCCGGCGGCCTTCGGCGCGGCGTCGAGCGCGTGGGCGAGGTAATAACCGGTGCCCGCGCCAGCGTCGACGATCAGGCCGTCGCCGGCGTGCCTCGCCGCGAGCTTCGCGATGACCTCGGCGAGCGGCTGGTAGACGCCGGATTCCAGGAACGCCGCGCGCGCCGCGACCATCGGCGCGGTGTCGGCCGTCCCGGCCGGGATTCGCGCGTGCAACAGGTTCACGTAACCCTGCTTCGCTAAGTCGAACGAGTGACGCTCGGCGCAACGCAGCGTGCGATCGGCTAACCCGACCGGGTCCCCGCACACCGAGCAGCGCAGGGCGTCCACGACGCGAGGTGGCAGTGGGTCATTGGCCTGCGCGGGGTGAGTCATGGGGATATTCGACCACGACGTTTCGCAATCGGACAGGACACCACAGGTGACGGGAAACCTGGACGTAACAAGAGGGCGACCACAGTTCACCCACGTGAAACCTGATTCGGCGCCCGGTGAAACACCGCGCACCAAAACTTCCCCGTCAGACACCCACGGCACGGGAGGAAGATTGTGCTGAACGCAGGAGATACAGCGTGGGTACTGGTCAGCGCCGCGCTGGTCATGCTCATGACCCCAGGACTGGCGTTCTTCTACGGCGGCATGGTCCGCGCGAAGAGCGTCCTGAACATGCTGATGATGAACTTCATCGCACTCGCCGTCGTCGGAGTGCTGTGGGTGCTGTACGGCTTCTCGATGGCCTTCGGCAACGACGCGTTCGGGGGCCTGCTCGGTAACTTCGACCTCGCGGGACTGTCCAACACGGTCGGCAAGCTGGCCGGTCTCGCCGTCGCGGCGACCGACACCGCGCCCGCCGTCGCGTGGCCGGGGCCGGACGCGCTGCCGGTGCTCGCGTTCGTGATGTTCCAGCTGATGTTCGCGGTCATCACCCCCGCGCTGATTTCCGGCGCCATCGCCGACCGCGCCAAGTTCTGGGGCTGGACGCTGTTCGTCGCGATCTGGGTGACCGTCGTGTACTTCCCGGTCGCGCACTGGGTGTTCTCGTTCGACGGCTTCATGGGCGCGGAGAACGCCGGTGGCTGGATCGCCAACAAGCTCAAGGCACTCGACTTCGCCGGTGGTACCGCGGTCCACATCAACGCTGGTGCAGCGGGCCTCGCGCTCGCCATCGTGCTCGGCCGCCGCAAGGGCTGGCCGAAGGACACCGGACGCCCGCACAACGTGCCGTTCGTGCTGCTCGGCGCGAGCCTGCTGTGGTTCGGCTGGTACGGCTTCAACGCCGGTTCGGCGCTGGCCGCCAACGACGTCGCGGCCGTCGCGTTCACCAACACGACCGTCGCCACCGCGGCCGCCGTCCTCGGCTGGCTGCTGGTCGAGCAGCTCAAGTTCGGCAAGCCCACCACGCTGGGCGCCGCTTCGGGCGCCGTCGCGGGCCTGGTCGCGATCACCCCGGCCGCCGGGTTCGTCAGCCCGCTGGGCGCGATCGCGATCGGCGTCATCGCCGGCGTGCTGTGCGCGCTGGCCGTCAGCCTCAAGTACCGCTTCGGGTTCGACGACTCGCTCGACGTCGTCGGCGTCCACCTCGTCGGCGGTCTCGTCGGCACGCTGCTGATCGGGTTCTTCGCCACCAAGAGCGTCAACTCCGCGGGCGCCGACGGCCTGTTCTACGGCGGCGGTCTCGGCCAGCTGGGCAAGCAGGCACTCGCCGCGGGTGTGGTGCTCGGGTACTCGTTCGTGCTGACCTTCGTCATCGGCTGGGTGATCAAGAAGGCGGGCGGCTTCCGCGTCAGCGCCGAGGACGAGGTCAGTGGTATCGATGAGGCCCAGCACGCGGAGAGCGCGTACGACTTCACGGGCATGGGCGGCGGCTTCGGCCACCCGAGCCCCTTCCCGGCGAAGTCCGCGACCGCCACGAAACTCGAGGAGAGCAAGGCATGAAGCTGATCACCGCGATTGTCAAGCCGTTCACGCTCGACGACGTCCGATCCGCGCTGGAGCAGCTGGGCGTGCTCGGCATGACGGTCAGCGAGGTGCAGGGTTACGGCCGCCAGAAGGGACACACCGAGGTCTACCGCGGCGCGGAGTACTCGGTGGACTTCGTGGCCAAGCTGAAGATCGAGGTCGTCACCGACGATTCGAACGTCGAGAAGGTGCTCACGGCGATCACCACCGCCGCGCACACCGGCAAGATCGGCGACGGCAAGGTGTGGGTCACCCCGGTCGACACGGTGATCCGGGTACGGACCGGCGAACGCGGCTCGGACGCCCTATAGGCGATTCGGATGACCGACGGGGGTGAGCTGGTCAAGGCCACCGAGCGGCTGCTCGAGGGCAGGCATGGACGGCTGGGCGCGGCGGCGTTGCGCGCCGCACTGGTCGACCTCTACGAATTCTGGCTCGGCAAGGGCGCCACGGCGGCCGGTGTCGACACCGCCGATCCCGGTGTCGCGCTGGTCGCCGTCGGCGGCCTCGGCCGCCGCGAGCTGGTGCCGTTCTCCGATCTCGATCTCGTGCTGGTGCACAACGGGAATCCCGACGTCGGGAAGATCGCGGACGCGCTGTGGTACCCGCTCTGGGACGCGAAGGTCGGGCTCGACCATTCGGTGCGCACACCCGGCGAGGCGGTCAAGGTCGCCTCGGAGGATCTGCGCACCGCGATGGGCCTGCTCGACGCCCGGCACATCGCCGGAGACGCCGACCTGACGCAGCGGCTCGCGTCGGCGGCGCGGGACCAGTGGCGGCGGACCGCGCGCAAACGGCTTGGCGAACTGGCCGAGGCGGTGCGGCTGCGTTGGCGGCGTAGCGGCGAAATCGCGCAGTCCGCGGAGCCGGATCTCAAACATGGCAGGGGCGGACTGCGGGACTTCGCGGTGCTCGAAGCGCTGGCGGCGGCCCAGTTGACCGCGCGCCCCGGCGAAGAACTCCTTGCGGCGAAGGAACTTCTGCTGGACGTCCGCACCGAGCTGCGGCGCGAGCTGCGTCGTGAGCGGGACGTGCTGGCCGCGCCGGAGGCCGAACTGGTGGCCGCCGAACTCGGCTTCGGCGATCGATTCACCTTGGCGCGTAAGCTTTCCGGGGCGGGCCGGACGATCGCGTATGCGGTCGACGTCGCGCTGCGATCCACTGTGGATCCACCGAAGTCACGGTTCGGGCGACGTCCGGTGCGAACGCCGTTGGCGGAAGGTGTCGTGCTGCACGGGAACGAGGTCTCGCTCGCGCGGGACGCTGTTCCCGCGCGCGATCCGGCGTTGCTGCTGCGGGTCGCCGCGGCTTCCGCGCGGACCGGGAAACCGATTGCCCACGGGACGTTGCGGGCGCTCGCGGAGTCGGCGCCGGAACTGCGGGCGCCGTGGCCGGAGGACGCGCTGAACGCGCTGGTGGAGCTGCTGGGCGCGGGGGAGGGGATGGTCGACGCCGTCGAGGCGCTGGACCGGACCGGCCTCTGGGCGCGGCTGTTCCCGGAATGGGGCGCGGTGCGCGACCTGCCGCCGCGATCGCCGGTGCACGCCTGGACTGTCGACCGGCACCTGGTGCGGGCGTGTGTCGAGGCGGCGAAGCTGACCACCACGGTGGCGCGGCCGGACCTGCTGCTCATCGGCGCGTTGCTGCACGACATCGGGAAGGGCCGCGATGCGGACCACTCCGAGCTGGGCGCGGCGATCTCGGCACAGGTCGCGACCAGGCTCGGACTGTCCGAAAAGGACGCCGCGACGGTGTCCGCGATGGTGCGGCACCATCTGCTCCTGCCGCACACCGCGACGCGGCGGGACATCGGCGACCCGGCGACGGTTTCTCGCGTGGTCAAGACGTTGGAAAATGACACCCTGCTCATCGAGCTGCTGCACGCCCTGACCAAGGCCGATTCGCTCGCGACCGGACCGGGCGTGTGGACCGACTGGAAGGCCAGGCTGCTCGCCGAACTCGTGTCCGGCTGTGAGGAAGTCTTGCGGGGCAAGGGTTTCTCGGAACCCGGGCCGATGGACGACGAACAGCGGGAGCTGGTCGCCGCGGCGGCGGCTTCGGGGCGCGGTGAGGTCCACATCAGCGCCCACGGCAAGATCGTCACCGTGGTTCTCGCCGTCCCCGCGCGGGCCGAACTGCTCGCGCCCGCGGCCGGGGTCCTCGCGCTGAATTCGCTGGAAGTGCACTCGGCGTTGCTGCGGGCGCACGAAGGCGGACGCGCGGGTGTGTTCACGGCGTCGCCGAAGTTCGGCTCGCTGCCCGACGTCACGTTGCTGCGTGAGCAGTTCGCGCGGGCGGTGGCGGGCACTTTGCCGCTCACCCAGCGGCTCGCGGCGAAGGAACGTGACTACGGCGCGGTGGTCGCCGTCGCCGAACCGAAGGTGCTGTGGTTCGACGACGAGACGAGCGGGCCGGACACCGTCGTGCTGGAACTGCGGGCGACCGACCGGATCGGCCTGCTGTTCCGGATCGCCGGGGCGCTGCGCCGGTGCGAGGCCGAGGTCCGCTGGGCCAAGGCCGCGACACTGGGCGGCGCGGTGGTCGACTCGTTCGCCGTCACCCCGCGCACCGGCCGGATCGACCCGGAGTGGCGCGCGAAAGTGGAACAGGCGGTGCTGGCCGCGGCATCGTGATCGGTGTCTTGCGCGGGGCGCTTCGAGAGACTAGGCAACTGCCATGGACATCAAGCGCCTCGCGCGGGACGAGCGGCTGGACTTCGCGGCATTCCTCGAAACGCTGACACCGGAGCAATGGGACGCGCCGACGCTGTGCGAGGGCTGGAGCGTCCGCGACGTCGTCGCGCACGTGATCAGCTACGACGAACTGACCCCGCGCGACCTGGTCCGCCGCTTCGCCAAGGGCCGGTTCACGCCCGGCAAGGTGAACAGCGTCGGCGTGACCGAGTATGTGCGGCGCGGCCCGGACGAGCTGGTGGCGTTGCTGCGGAAGTACGCCGAACCGCGCGGGTTGACCGCGGGGTTCGGCGGCGGGATCGCGCTGACCGACTGCCTCATCCACCAGCAGGACATCCGCCGCCCGCTCGGCCTGCCGAGGCAGGTCCCGGGGGAGCGGCTGCTGCCCGCACTGCGGCTGGCGCTGGTAGCCCCGGTCATCCGGGGGTTCTGGCGGATCAGGGGTGTCCGGCTGGTCGCCACCGACCTCGACTGGTCCGCCGGTTCCGGGCCCGTGGTCCAAGGGCCCGCCGAAGCCTGTCTGATGGCCCTCGCCGGACGTCGTGGTGTCACGGGCGAGCTTTCCGGGCCAGGACAAGCGAAACTCGCGGCCCGCCTCGGCTGACGCTCCGGGACGCTAGCCGAGGTCGACGACCTCGTGCAGGCCCAGCTTGCGGTTGAGTGCTCCGGTCGCCCGGGTGACGACGGCGCGCGGCAGCAGCCGGGGGAACCAGGCCATGGTCCGGTTCAGCACCCGGCTCACGGCCCGGCCCGGATAGGACACCGCGCGCCGCCGGGCGTAGTCGTCGAGCGTGCGGGCGGCGACGGCCGCGTTGATCGTGGCCGAGGTGCCGTGGAGGAAGCCGGTCGCGATCGGGCCGGGGTGCGCGGCCATGACATGGACACCGGTGCCGCGCAGTTCCACGGCCAGCGCCTCGGTGAAGGAGAGCACGAACGCCTTGGTCGCGGCATAACTTGCCTGGTAGGGCATGGGCTGGAAAGCGGCGGTGGAGGACACGTTGATGACGCCGCCGCGGCCGCGCGCGACCATTTCGGCCCCGAGTGCGTGGGTGAGCGCGAGCAGGCCGCCGACGTTGAGCCCGACCGAGCGCAGCTGCGGTGCGAGCGGGCGGTCGAGGAACGGGCCCGCGCCGGCGTTGTTGAGCAACAGGTCGACGATCAGGCCGCGGTCGCGCAGCTCCGCGAGGACCCGCTCCGGACCGTCCTCGGCGGTGAGGTCGGCGGCGATCACCTCGGCCACCGGGCCGCCGTGCCGCTCAGCCAGGTGTTCGGCGAGTTCCCGCAGGTCCGGTTCCGAGCGGGCCAGCAGGATCACCCGCGCTCCGGCGAACCAGCTCCTCGGCGTACGCCCGCCCCAGCCCCCTGGACGCACCGGTGACGAGCGCGGTGAGGCCGCGATAGCCGTCTTTCACAGGATCCTCCACTAGTTCGAGCCTTGAAGTATCGAGGTAGCAGAATCCTTCGAGGCTCGAAACATAGGTAGGATGGGGGCATGTCCGCGCCCGATCTCGTCACCGCGATCGCCGCGACCTACGACATCTGGATGCGGACCGTCACGCAGATCGGGCCGGTGCTGGCGGAGCACCGCCTGACCCCGGCGACGTTCCAGGCGTTGTGGGCGATCGACCCGGACGAGCGGCCGCCCTCGATGAAGGCGCTGGCCGAACGCCTCCACTGCAACGCCCCGAATCTGACCTTCGTGAGCAACCAGCTCGCCGACCGGGGCCTGGTGGAGCGCGCCGTGGACCCGGCCGACCGCCGCTCCCGCGTGCTGGTCCTGACCGCCAAGGGCCGCCGGGTCCGCGACGAGGTGGTCCGCGCCGCCCTGGCGGGGACACCGCTGGCGGCGCTAGCCGACGGCGAGCTGCGCCAGTTGGTCACCCTGCTGAACCGTGTCCTCCCGCCCGGCTGAGCGCGCTTCGGGGTGTCGGCCGGGCCGCCGGGAGCGTCGATGGCAAGATGACGGACCGATCGGCTCGGACGGGTTTCGGCGCGAAGGGCGGTGAGTGGTGCTGGAGCACAATCCCCCGCGGCTTTCGCTGCCCCCGACCGTCGTCGCCTCCCACCTGCGCTCCTGCGCCGAAGAACTCGCGGATTCCCTGCGCGCCACCGGTTCCGCGGCCACCGCCGCCGAACTCGCCGAGGTCGTCACCCAGCTGGTCGCCGGGCAGCAGGCTCTCGCGAGCGCTCTGGCGGGGCTGGCGGGCCGGGTCGACGCCGGGTCGGGCGTCCTCGCGGCGGCACCGCCGGTGGACGTCGAGGTGGTCACCGAGGTACTCCGTGCGGCGGCCACCGCGGTCGGCTGTTCGGCCGACGCGCTCGGTGAAGCGGTCCCGTCATTCGAATGTCTGAGCGAATCCGTGGGCCCTGACACCCGTTTGTAGCTGTCCGCCGCCGCGTCCCCGTGTCTAGCCTGGAGCTGCGGAGGTGGGCGCCATGCGGGCGGTGTGGAAAGGCACGATCGGCTTCGGCAGTTACGCCATTCCGGTGAAGGCCTACGGGGCCACCGAGGAACGCGGCGTCGCGCTGCACCAGGTGCACGAGCCGGACGGCGGACGGGTCCGGGTGCGGCGGGTCTGCGAGGTCGACGGCGCCGAGGTTCCGGCAGGGGAGATGGTCAAGGGTTTCCCGGTCCCCGGTGGCGACGTCGTCCTGCTGACCGAACAGGAACTCGCCGGGCTGCCGCTGCCGACGGCTCAGTCGATCGACGTCTGCGGGTTCGCGCCGCTGGAGGCGATCGACCCGGTGTACTTCGCGAAGAGCTACTACCTGGAGCCGGAACCGGCGGGCACGAAGCCGTATGTGCTGCTCAGCGAGGCTTTGCAGCAGTCAGGCCGGGCCGCGGTGGTCAAGGTGGCCCTGCGGCAGCGCGAGACGCTCGGCGCGCTGCGGGTGCGTGACCAGGTGATCGTGCTCGAAACCATGTTCTGGCCCGACGAGATCCGCACGCCCGATTTCCCGTTCCTGCACGAGGACGTCGAGCTGCGCGAAGGGGAACTGCGGCGCGCGGTGAACCTGATCGAGGAGCTGACCGGCGATTTCGACCCCGGCCGCTACGCCGATCGCTATCGTGAAGCGCTGGAAGCCTTGATCCAGGCGAAGATCGACGGCTCCGACGTCGTCCAGCCGACCGCCGCCGAGCAGGCCGAGGGCGTCACGCGGTTGCTGGCGGCGTTGCAGCAGAACGTCGTCGAGTCCACGCGGGCGCCGGAAGCCGCCGTCGGGCGGGCGAAGGCCGCCGCGGAGAAGGCCGCGAAAGCCAAGGGGCGTGCGAAAAAGGCGTCGGCGAAGGTCCGGGGCCGGGCGAAGTCCGCGCGCTGAGCGCGTTCTGAGTAGGACTACTCATCCCGGAATAGGGGAGTTCACGCTGCCCCCGGCGCCGGTGCGCCCGGCAGACTCCTTCTCGCGCGGACGGTTCCCGGGGAGGTGAGCCTTCCGCCCTCAGGGCTCCGGGGCCCGGTCCGCGGGGGAGCGGCCCGGCTCCGGAGTTCGGCCCGGAAGGTGCTGAAGGACGCCTTCAGCGCATCTAGTGCACTGAAAGCGTCCTTCAGCGCGCTCGGTGCACCGAAGGCGTCCTTCAGCGCACGCTCGCTCAGACCAGGGCGACGGCTTTCTGGAGGACTGCCGCCGGGCTCGGCTGGTTCGCCATCTCGTCCCGGACCTCCGCGGCGGCCTGGGCGAACGCCGGTTCGGTGAGCAGCCGCTCCACCAGGCCCCGCATCGTCGCGACGTCGGTCGTGGCGGCGTCGCAGCGCAGCCCGACCCCGCGTTCGGCGACCCGGTCGGCGGAGAGGAAGTTGTCCGCGAACGACGGGAGTACGAGCTGCGGGACGCCGTAGTACAGCGGCGCGGCGGTGGTGCCGGAACCGCCGTGGTGCACGATCAGCGAGCACGTCGGCAGGAACATCGACAGCGGCACGAACCCGGCGGGCCGCACGTTGGCGGGCAGGGTGCCGAGCGAGGAGAGATCCGCCGACCCCGCCGCGAGGACGACCTCGACGTCCAGCTCCCCGAGCGCCTCGACCACGACGGTCAGGTTGCTGGTGCCGGACAGGAACGGCACGACGGTGCCCAGCGTGACGCACACCCGCGGCCGTTCGGTGTGCTCGAAGACCCACGGCGGGGCGACGGCGCCGCCGTTGAACGGCACGTACCGCATCGGCCACCACGGCGCGCCGTCACGGGGATCGGCTTCGTCGCCGGTCATCCCGCCCATGCTCGGGGCACGCGGGTCGATCCGCGCGAGCACCTTCGCCGGTCCGGCCTCGAAGCCCAGCTTTTCGGCCAGGTGCTGCGAAAGCGGGTCGTCGGTGGCGAAAGTCGAGTGCTCCCGCCGCCATTCCTCGTCCCGCATGGACCACGAGACGCGGTTGCCGACTTCGAGCACCGGGAGACCGAGCGCGGTGGCGGCCAGCGCGCCCGCGGCGTGGTCGGACGTGGTGACGATCAGCTCGGCACCGAACGCCCTGGCCGCGGCGACCGTGCCCTCGGTCATCGTCAGGGTGAAGACCCCGAACGGGTTCCCGGTGGCGGCGACCAGCTTCTCCTCCTCGGAGAGATCCTCCTCGGCGGGGGGTGTGCTGCCGGGGCCGACCCTCGCCATCAGTTCGGCCCAGACGTCGCGGTCCGGGAAGACGTCGACGGCCGGGAGGCCGGCCCGGGCACCGGCCTCGGTCATCTCCGAGGTCGTCGCGAGCAGGATTTCGTGACCCGCCGCGCGGGCGGCCCAGACGAGCGGGACGAGCGGCAGCATGAGCCCGTAGCCCGGCGCCGCGCAGAACATGATCTTCATTTCGGCTGTTACCCCCTTGATCCAGGACGCAGCCTAGCCAGCCGCCCGCACGGCGACGACCCGAATACTGTGCCGTTCGTGACCAATCCGACCACAGTCACGGCCGAATGACTTCGTAGCAACGGTTACCTGCCGCGCAGGGGGCGGCCTGCTTTTGGCCGGATTGGTAACGCCGGTGCCGCTCAGCAGTCGGCGACCCGCACCAGCAGCTCCGAGGCCAGCCGCAGTAGCTGTTGTTCGGTCGGGGACAGCGTCCGCGCCATCGCGTCGGCCAGCCAGCGTTCGCGGCCGATGCTGTACTCGCGCAGCTCCACCCGCCCTGCCGGGGTGATGTCGATGAGCGACCGCCTGCCGTCCGCCGGATCCGGGGTCCGGGTGACGAGGCCGCGTTCGGCCAGCGAAGCGAGCACGCGGGTGAGCGACTGCGGCTGGATCCGTTCCGCGTCGGCCAGCTCCTTCGGGCTGTGCGTGCCGGCGCGATAGAGCCTGCTCAGCACCGCGAGCACCACCGGGCCGGGGCCGCCCTTGTCGCGTTCGGCCCGCATGCGCCAGTTGAGCCTGCCGACGCTCTCCCGGACGTGCCGCGCCAGCTCGGCCAGCTCGTGGTCCGCGACGGCTTCGCTCTGCATGACCCCCAGGTTAGGCGGACGGCTCGCGGAGCAAACGGGCGTACCGGCCGTCGAGCCGCAGCAGCTCGTCGTGGGTGCCGCGCTCCACGATCCGCCCGGCGTCGAGCACCACGATCTGGTCCGCGTGCTCCACAGTGGACAGACGATGCGCGATGGTGATCGTCGTGCGGCCGGTCGCTAGCCGGTCCAGCTCCGCCTGCACCGACCGTTCCGTGCGGTTGTCGAGCGCGCTCGTCGCCTCGTCGAGGATGAGCACGGGCGGGTTGCGCAGCAGGATGCGCGCGATCGCCATCCGCTGTTTCTCCCCGCCGGAGAACCGGTATCCGCGCTGCCCGACGACCGTGTCGTATCCCTCGGGCAGCGCGGCGAGCGTGTCGTGGATGTGCGCGGCCTTCGCGGCGCGCTCGATCTCGTGGTCGGTGGCGCCGGGTTTGGCGAACCGCAGGTTCTCGCGTACCGACGCGTGGAACAGGTACGTCTCCTGCGACACGAGACCGATTCCGTTCGCGAGCGAGGCGAGGGTGACGTCGCGGACGTCGGCGCCGTCGATGCTCACTCGCCCCTCGGTGACGTCGTACAGCCGTGCCACGAGGTACGCGAGCGTCGTCTTCCCCGAGCCGGTGGAACCGACGAGCGCGGTCGTGGTCCCCGCCGGGACGTCGAGATCGATGTCGCGCAGGGTCCACGCGGCACCTTCTTCGTACCGGAACGAGACCCCGCGCATCGAGACGTCGCCCCGGCGCAGCTCCAGCTTCTTCGCGTCGGATTTGTCGGCGATTTCGACCGGCAGGTCCAGGACTTCGAAGATCCGCGCGAACAACGCCTTGGACGTCGCCACGTTCTGCCCGATCGACTGCATCGCCGTCGCCGGCGCGACGAGCCGGTTGAGCAGGCTCGTGAACGCGACCACGGTGCCCAGCGAAAACGGCGTCGCGCCGCCGGCGAGCGCGAGCCCGGCGATCCAGTACACCAGCGCCGGGATGATCGTCAGGCTCATCGTGCGCGCGGCGACCTGCCAGCGTCCGGCCAGCGCGGCGTTGCGCTCCAGCGACGCGATCTCGCGGGATTCGGCGGCGAACCGCTCACGCAGTGCCCGCTCGTTGCCCATCGTCTTGCCGAGCAGCACCCCGGCGACCGACAGCGACTCCTCGACCATGGTGGTCAGCCGTGCCATCCGGCGCGTCCGGCCGCGGGCGAGCGTGCGGCGCTTCTTGCCGAGCCGCAGCGTGAACAGCAGGAACAACGGCACCACGACCAGCGACAGCAGCGCGAGCTGCCAGTCGAGCAGGAGCAGGGCGCCGGCGATCGCGAGCGTCGTGGTGCCGTTCTGCACCACCGAACCGGCCGTCGTGGTGATCACGTTGTCCACGCCGCCGATGTCGTTGAAGACGCGCGAGAGCACTTCGCCGGTCTTCGTCCGCGTGAAGAACGCCAGCGACATCCGCTGCAGGTGGCCGTAGACCGAGACCCGCAGTTCGTTCATGACCCGCTGGCCGATGGTGTTGGCCAGCCCGGTCGTCGCGACGCCGAGCGACCCGCTGCCGAGCGAGGCCAGGATCATCCCGGCCGCGAGCAGGCTCAGCAGCAGCGTGTCCCGGTGCGGCAGGGCGTCGTCGAGGATCTCGCGAAGCAGGAACGGCGAAACGATGCCCAGGCCCGCCTGCAGCACGAGCAGCACCAGCAGCCCCGCCATCGCCCGCCGGTGCGGCCCGAACAGGCCCGCGATGCGCCGGAACGGGACGTGCTCGGTGGCGTCTTCGGCCGGTTCCGTGAGCATCGCGCGGGTGCTCGTCGCAGAAGTCATACATGTATGTTTACTAAATTGAGGGGCCTTGGCTACTGATTTTCGTGGTCTGCCAGGAAAAATGACAGTCAAATACTTAACGAGTGCGGAGGAAGTGATTGGGCCGAGGTCGCGGTACCCCGGAGGCCACATCCGTGGAACGACTACCCTCGGAAGATGCCGGGCCAGGTCCGGCGCGCAACGACGACTCAGCTGGAGCGTGCACACCCGTGTTCGACACCCTCTCCGACCGCCTCACAGCGGCCCTGCAGACCCTGTCGCGCAAGGGCAGGCTGTCCGACGCCGACATCGACGCCACCGCGCGCGAGATCCGCATCGCCCTGCTCGAGGCCGACGTCGCGCTGCCCGTGGTCAAGGCGTTCATCGCGAAGGTCAAGGAACGGGCCAAGGGTGCCGAGGTCCATGGCGCGCTGAACCCGGCGCAGCAGGTCATCAAGATCGTCAACGAGGAGCTCGTCGGGATCCTCGGCGGCGAGACGCGGCGGCTGAACCTCGCGAAGACCCCGCCGACGGTGATCATGCTGGCGGGTCTGCAGGGTGCCGGTAAGACCACGCTCGCCGGGAAGCTCGCGCTGTGGCTGAAGAAGCAGGGCCACGCGCCGATGCTCGTCGCCTGTGACCTCCAGCGCCCCAACGCCGTCACCCAGCTCCAGGTCGTCGGTGAGCGTGCCGGGGTCGTCACGTTCGCGCCCGAGCCCGGGAACGGTGTCGGCGACCCGGTCGACGTTGCCCGCCGCGCGATCGCCGAGGCCCGCCACGCCCAGCACGACGTCGTCGTGGTCGACACCGCCGGTCGTCTCGGTGTCGACGAGGAGCTGATGAAGCAGGCCGCGGACATCCGCGACGCGGTCGAGCCGGACGAGGTCCTGTTCGTCGTCGACGCGATGATCGGCCAGGACGCGGTCACCACCGCGGAGGCGTTCCGCGACGGCGTCGGCTTCACCGGCGTCGTGCTCACCAAGCTCGACGGCGACGCCCGCGGTGGCGCGGCGCTGTCCGTCCGCGAGGTCACCGGCCAGCCGATCCTCTTCGCCTCCAACGGCGAGAAGCTCGAGGACTTCGACACCTTCCACCCGGACAGGATGGCGTCGCGGATCCTCGGCATGGGCGACATGCTCACCCTGATCGAGCAGGCCGAGCAGGCCTTCGACCAGGAGCAGGCCGAGCAGGCGGCGCAGAAGCTGACCAGCGGCCAGCTGACCCTGGAGGACTTCCTCGAGCAGATGCTCGCGGTCCGCAAGATGGGCCCGATCGGCAACCTGCTCGGCATGCTGCCCGGTGCCGGGCAGATGAAGGACCAGCTCGCGCAGGTCGACGACAAGCACCTCGACAAGCTCCAGGCGATCATCCGCGGCATGACCCCGGCCGAGCGGGACGATCCGAAGCTGATCAACGGGTCCCGGCGGCTGCGCATCGCGAACGGCTCCGGCGTCACCGTGCGCGAGGTCAACGACCTGGTCAACCGGTTCTTCGAGGCCCGCAAGATGATGGCGCAGATGGCCGGGAAGTTCGGCTTCGGCGGTGGTGGCGGCAGCAAGTCGCGCAAGGGCAAGAAGGGGAAGAAGGGCAAGGGCCGCGGCCCGACGCAGCCCAAGGTCCGCGGTGGCTTCCCCGGCGGCATGCCGATGCTGCCGCCCGGTGGAGGCATGCCCGGCGGTGCGCCCGATCTCTCGCAGCTCGGCGGCATGAACGACGTCCCGGGCTTCGACCCGTCGAAGTTCAAGCTGCCCAAGCAGAAGTAAGTGACCGCACTGCACCTGGCCGGGGTGATCCTGCCCGGCGGCGAACCGGGTGAGCTGTGGATCGACGGCGGGCGGATCTCGTTCACTCGCGTGCCGGGCGCGGAAACCCTGACGCGGGAAGGCTTTCTCGTGCCGGGCCTGGTCGACGCGCACTGCCATCCGGGGCTCGCCGCGCACGGCCCCGCGACGCTGGCGGAAGCCGCAGAGCAGGCCGCCGCGGACCGGGACGCGGGGACGTTGCTGATCCGCGACTGCGGTCTCCCACTGGACGTCCGGCCCTTGCAGGCCCGCGCCGACCTGCCGACGATCATCCGCGCCGGGCAGCATCTCGCGCTGCGCAAGCGGTACATCCCCGGGTTCGGCCTCGAACTGGACGATCCGGCGCAGCTGCCCGCCGCGGTGGTCGAGCAGGCCCGCGACGGCGACGGCTGGGTCAAGCTGGTCGGGGACTGGATCGACCGCGGCGCCGGCGACCTCGCGCCGCTGTGGCCGGACGACGTGCTGGCCGAGGCGATCGCGGCCGCGCACGCCGAGGGCGCTCGCGTCACCGCGCACGTGTTCGGCCAGGAAGCGCTGCCGGGCCTGATCGCGGCCGGGATCGACTGCCTCGAACACGGCACCGAGCTGAGCCCGGAGCAGCTCGACGAGCTGGCGCGCCGGGACATCGCGCTCGTGCCGACGCTGATCCAGATCGAGAACTTCCCCGGCATCGCGGACAAGGCGGGCAAGTACCCGGCGTACGCGGCGCACATGCGCGCGCTCCACGCCGGTGTCGGCGAGATGGTCGCCTCGGCCGTCGAGGCGGGTGTACGCGTCTTCGCGGGCAGCGACGCGGGCGGCATGGTCGAACACGGCAGGCTCGTCGACGAGATCGAGGCGCTGCACAAGGCCGGGATGCCCGCCGAACAGGCGCTGGGCCAGGCGTCGTGGGCGGCGAGGGACTGGCTCGGCCATCCGGGCATCGCCGACGGCGCTCCAGCCGACTTGCTCGTCTACCCGGCCGATCCGCGCGAGGACCTCGGCGTGCTGCGGCATCCCACACACATCGTGCTGGGCGGCACGGTTTTCGCCTGACCCCCTGTTTTCCTTGCGGGGCAAGCACCTTTAGCGTGACGTCCGTGGATGGTCCGGAGGGAGCGCGGCGGCGCGCGGGTCTCGTCCTCGGCGCCCACTGGGGGTTCCTCGCGTTCTTCGCGGGCATCGCCGGTTACCACGTGGTCAACCTGGCGATCACCGTGGTCATGAACCGCCACCTCGGCGAGTTCGATCCGCTGGAGCTGCACGACATCGGCCCGTTGCTGCTGCTGGCGTTCCTGCCGAACCTGCTGCTCGGCCTCGGCCCCGTCGCGGGTTCGCGGATCTGGGGCGCGGGGCTGCGCGAGGACTTCGGGCTGCTGCCCACCTGGCGCGACGTCCGGATCGGCCTCGCCTGCGGGGTGCTCGCGCTCGTCGCCGGGTTCGGGTTGAACCTGCTCTCGATCGCGGTGTACGGCACCGGGGACAGCACCGACGTGAGCGACAGCCCGCTCACCGACCTCGCCGACACCTACCGCGGCGACACCGTGTGGCTGGTGCTGGCCGCGGTGATCGTGGTCGCGGGGGCACCGGTCACCGAGGAGCTGCTCGTGCGCGGCACGCTGTGGAACGGCTTGTCCTGCTACCGGATCCCGCGGTGGGTGGTGCTGGTGCTGACCGCGCTGGTGTTCGCCCAGCTGCACGGCGAGCCGGCCCGCGTGCTCGCGCTGTTCGGACAGGGGCTGGCGATCGGGCTGGCCCGGTACCTCAGCGGCCGCGTCGGCGCCGCGGTCGTCGCGCACGCGGCGAACAACCTGCCGCCCGCGGTGTTCCTGTTCGTCGGAACGGGTGGTCTCCCGCTGGCGCTCCACTGATCATGTGTCATTTGAGACATGCACGTCACCTGATGCGACGTAGCGTGAACGCGTGGCCGAATTGATCAGCTGTGGGTAACGTGGTCGGCACTGTACGGGATCGTGGAGACGGTTAGGCTCGTCGCGGCAGCCGAACAGAACACCGGAGGACCGGCGTGACGACTTCCCAATCCGGGGAATCCCTTCCGGGTACCGCGCCGTTATCGGAGGACGTACTGAGCGCCGCCCCGCCCCCGTCCCACCGCTGGGGATTCGGCGCCTTCCTGCTCGTGGAAGCCGTGCTGATCGCCTCGGCGGCCTTCATCAGCGCCATCGTCGGCGAGGCACCGGGCCAGCCGCTGCCCATGCGGGTCGTCCTGCTCGGCACGATGCTGCCGACCATGATCGCGGCGGGCGCCGCGGTGCTGATCACCTACGTCCGCGGCAACGGCCCGCGCGTGGACCTGCGGCTTTCGTGGAACCTCTCGGACGTGCGCGTCGGGCTCAAGTTCGGCTGCGTCGGGCTGGTCTGCACGACGCTGGGGGCCTACGTCTGGACCCAGATCGTCGGCAACGCGAACGCGTCGTCGGCGATCAGCGCGCTGGTCGAGAACCGGAAGATGTCGGTGTCCGCCGCCATCGTGATGTTCGTCTACCTCTGGCTGATCGGCCCGATCTGCGAGGAGGTCATCTACCGCGGCCTGCTCTGGGGCGCGGTCGAGCGGCTGCAGTGGCGCAGCGAGCGCTGGGGCAGGGTCGCGGCGTTCCTGTTGTCCACCGCGGTGTTCGCGGTCAGCCACCTCGAACCGCTGCGGACCACGTTGCTGCTGCTCATCTCGGTGCCGATCGGCCTGGCGAGGCTGTGCACCGGGCGGCTGCTCGGCAGTGTCGTGGCGCACCAGATGAACAACTTCCTGCCCGCGGTGGCGATCCTGGTCTCGGCGCTCGGACTGGCCTCGTTCTGAGCCCGGCTGCACGGGCCGGGGGGTCGATCTGGCAGAATGTTCGCTTGCCCGCTTCCGCCGGACCCTCTCACCGCGCGGGAGCTGTCGACCTTTGGGTGCCCGCGTCCGTATCCCCACTCGGTTCGTGTGTGCCCGCCCTTGCATCGAGAGAACTGAGGAGTACCCACACCCGTGGCCGTCAAGATCAAGCTGCAGCGCCTCGGCAAGATCCGTGCGCCGTACTACCGCATCATCATCGCCGACGCGCGTACCCGCCGGGACGGCAAGGCCATCGAGACGATCGGCAAGTACCACCCGAAGGAAGAGCCCAGCTTCATCGAGGTCGACTCCGAGCGCGCCCAGTACTGGCTGGGTGTCGGCGCGCAGCCGACCGAGCCGGTGCAGCGCATCCTGGAGATCACCGGCGACTGGCAGAAGTTCAAGGGCCTGCCGGGCGCCGAGGGCACCCTGAAGGTCAAGGAGCCGAAGCCGTCCAAGCAGGACCTGTTCAACGCGGCGCTCGCCGCGGCCGGTGAGGAGCCCGCCACCGAGGCCATCACCGCCAAGAAGAAGTCGTCGAAGAAGGCCGACGCCGACAAGGCCGAGGCTGAGGGCGAGAAGAGCGAGGCGTGAGCTTCCTGGCCGACTCCCTCGAGCACCTGGTCCGGGGCATCGTCGACAACCCGGACGAGGTCCGGGTCGAGCTGCTGACCACGCGTCGTGGCCGCACGCTCGAGGTGCACGTGCACCCTGACGACCTGGGCAAGGTGATTGGCCGGGGTGGTCGCACCGCGACCGCTCTGCGCACCGTGATGGGCGGCATCGGTGGCCGGGGCGTCCGCGTGGACGTCGTCGACACCGACCGCTGACCAGCACGGGAAGATCGACATGGACGTCGTGGTCGGCCGCGTCGCCAAGGCGCACGGCATCCGGGGCGAACTCGCCGTGGACGTGCGCACCGACTCGCCGGAGAGGCGTTTCGCGATCGGCGCGGTCGTGACGACGAAGCTGCGTGACGGCAGCAGCAGGGCACTCACCGTGGCAGCCGCCCGCGAACACAGCGGGCGGCTGCTGGTGCGTTTCGAGGAGGTCCTCACCCGCGATGTCGCCGAGACGCTGCGGGGCGCGATGCTGTTCGCCGACACCGACGCGCTGCCGCCGATCGAGGACCCCGACGAGTTCTACGACCACGAGCTGGCCGGTCTCCGCGCCGAGCTGACCGACGGATCGCTGGTCGGGAAGGTCGTCGAGGTGGTGCACTCGCCCGGCGGCGAGCTGCTCGAACTCGACCGCGACGGGGACTCCGTGCTGGTGCCGTTCGTCAAGGCCATCGTGCCGCTGGTCGACGTCGCGGGCGGGCGCGTCGTGCTCGACCCGCCCGAGGGCCTGCTGGACGCCGATTGAGGCATCGTGAACGACAATCGCGGAGCCCGCTCACGAGTACCGATCGGGTGCGGGTGTCCCGCAAGATGGTGAGGGGAACCATGCGAGCTGCCGTTATCGGTGCCGTCCTGCTGGCGTTCGCCGCGCTGCTGACCCCGGCAGCGCAGGCCGCGGGTCCGGTCTACGGCGACTTCTCGATGATGTTCCAGCGCAGCGCCGGGCAGTACGCGCCGCCGGGGGAGCAGGCGTTCCAGTGGGCGTGGTCCCCGCAGTCGGCGAACGAGTCGCACATCTCGTGGGGTGACCCGAAGACCTGGCCGCCGTCCTACGCCGAGCACTTCGTCCGCTCCGGCGACTGGGTGCTCCTCGACGGCTGGGGCGGCAACGGGACGTACTACCGCCAGCGCGTCACCAGCGAATCGCGGTGCGACGCCGCGGGCACCAACTGCGTCGCCATCCCTTCCGACGGCGACCGCCAGCACTACGTGCTCTGGAACGTCCCCGCGGCGAACTACCAGCTGCGTGCCGAGGGCACGATCACCGAGGAAAGCTCGGGCAAGACCTTCCAGTTCACGCACACCCAGACCTGGGGCGCTCCCGCGCCGTGCTCGTCGGCCCGGTTCGGCACGCGGACCTGCGTGACGCAGAGCGAGGCGTGGTCGGACAACAACGGCCTGCCCGCGGGTTCCCCGGTCCGCGAGACGCTCCGCCGCGACATCAAGATCGCGCAGGGACTCGGCATGGCCTTCCAGATCGACCAGCAGGTCCCGTCGCCGTGGCACGCCGAGGCGACGCAGTACTGGAACTGGTGACCCGCGTGCGCATCGACGTCGTCACGATCTTCCCCGAGTACCTCGACCCGCTGCGGGCCGCGCTGCTCGGCAGGGCGATCGACCGCGGGCTCATCGAGATCGGCGTCCACGACCTGCGGAACTGGACGCACGACGTGCACCGTGCCGTCGACGACGCGCCGTACGGCGGTGGTCCCGGCATGGTGATGAAACCGCAGATCTGGGGCCCCGCGCTGGACGAGGTCTGCGGCGAAAAGAGCAGGCTCGTCGTGCCGACCCCGGCCGGCAGGCCGTTCACCCAGGAACTCGCGCACGCGTACGCGGCCGAGGAGCACCTGGTGTTCGCGTGCGGCCGCTACGAGGGCATCGACCAGCGGGTCGTCGACGACGCCGCGCGCCGCATGCCGGTGGACGAGGTGTCCATCGGCGACTACGTGCTCGTCGGCGGCGAGGCCGCGGTGCTGGTCATGGTCGAGGCCGTCGTCCGCCTGCTGCCGGGGGTCCTCGGCAACGTGCGCTCGGCCGCCGAGGACTCGTTCTCCGACGGTCTGCTGGAAGGCCCCAGCTACACCCGGCCGGAGGTGTGGCGCGACCTCGCCGTCCCGGAGGTCCTGCGCTCGGGAAACCACGCGCTGATCGACCGCTGGCGGCGCGACCAGGCACTGGAGCGGACCGCCCGGCGCCGCCCCGATCTGCTCGCGGCGCTGCCGGAAGACAGCCTGGACCAGCACGATCGTGCCGTGCTCGACGGGCTGGCGGGGGACTAGGTCGCCCCCTGGCGAGTGCGAGCCGACGGCTCTGTCATACTTGACCGGTTGGTGTGAGTGGACCCCGTCGTCCACGAGCCCGCCGACAGCTCCCGGGAACGGCCGCAGTCGTACTACCGCGCGCGCCCGGGACCCGTGAACACCAGCCATACGAATCGACGAGGACGGACCACCGATGAACACCCTGGACGCGCTGGACGCGCAGTCACTGCGTTCCGACATCCCGGCTTTCCGCCCGGGCGACACGCTGAAGGTCCACGTCCGCGTCATCGAGGGCAACCGCGAGCGGAACCAGATCTTCCAGGGCGTCGTCATCCGCCGCCAGGGCGCGGGCATCCGCGAGACCTTCACCGTCCGCAAGGTCTCCTTCGGCGTCGGCGTCGAGCGCACCTTCCCGGTGCACTCGCCGAACCTCGCCAAGGTCGAGGTCTTCAAGCGCGGTGACGTCCGCCGGGCCAAGCTGTACTACCTGCGCGACCTGCGCGGCAAGGCCGCGAAGATCAAGGAGCGCCGCGAGAGCCGCGAGACCACCTCGGCTTCCTGAGCCTCAGCTCGGTTACCGGTAGCCTGGCTCCGTGGTCGAACCCGTGTCCCAGAACGCGCCCGAGGATGAGCCCGAACGCCCGGAACAGGAGCGTCCGTGGCGTTCCCGCTCCGAGGAGCGCCACGGGGCACATCGGCGGGCGAAGCCCCGTTCGAAGAAGAAGCGGTCGTTCTGGAAGGAACTGCCGATCCTGCTCGTGATCGCCCTGGTGCTCACGATCCTGATCCAGACGTTCCTCGCGAAGGTGTTCATGATCCCCTCGGGATCGATGGAGGCCACGCTGCACGGGTGCACCGGCTGCACCGGCGACCGCATCCTGGTCGACAGGGTGACCTACGACTTCACCGATCCCTCCCCGGGTGACGTGGTGGTCTTCAAGGGCCCGCCCGCCTGGACGCAGAACGAGATCCCGCCGCAGGAGCCGAGCAACTTCGTGGTGCGCGCGCTGCGCGGGCTCGGCTCGCTGGTCGGGTTCGCCCCGCCGGACGAACGCGATTTCGTCAAGCGGGTGATCGCGACCGGCGGCCAGACCGTGCAGTGCTGCGACACGCAGAACCGCGTCATCGTGGACGGCAAGGCGCTCGACGAGCCCTACATCCACTGGGACGACCCGAGCCAGCAGACCCAGTCGTCGTTCCCGCCGGTGAAGGTGCCGGACGGCAGCCTGTGGGTGATGGGCGACAACCGGAACAACTCCAACGACTCGCGGTTCCAGGGTGGCGGCGGGCCGGCGGGGGCGGTTCCGGTGGCCGACGTCATCGGCAAGGCGCGGATCATCGTGCTCCCGCCGAACCGCTGGGGCGGCATCACCGACCACAACCCGCAGGAGAACGCGCAGGCGGTCGCACTGGGCGCCCCGGCGTGGCAGAGCGGTCTCCCGCTCGGCGTCGGCGTCGCGGCCGCGTGGCCCACGCTGTTCGTGGGCAGGAAGCTGACCGCGGGCGTCCGCAAGGCGGCCGCCGGACGGAAACGCCGGACCTGACTTCCCGGACGGGGTAATCCAGCCTTGACAGTTCCCGTTCCCCGCGCCGCGGCCGAGCCGCTGCGGCCACCCCGCGCCGTGGTGCGCGGCGAGCTCTTCTGGGGCCTCCAGGGCGCCCTCGAACGCCGGGGCCTCGGCCCGGTCGCCGGAGTCGACGAGGCGGGGGCGGGTGCATGCGCGGGCCCGCTCGTCGTCGCGTCCTGTGTCCTGAAACCGGGCGACGCGGCCCGTCTTCCCGAGCTGACCGACTCGAAGATGCTCACCGCCAAGGCGCGGGACCGGGTCTACGACCGGGTGCTGGCCAGGGCACTGGACTACCGGGTCGTCGTCGTCCCGTCCACCGAGGTCGACCTGTACGGGATCCGGGTGATGAACCTCGAGGCGATGCGGCGCGCGGTGGTGGGCTTGCGCGAGAACCCGGGGTATGTGCTGATCGACGGCTTTCCCGTGCCGGGTATGCCCGCGCCGAGCGTGGCGGTGATCAAGGGCGACCGGTCCGTGGCCAGCATCGCCGCGGCGTCCGTGCTGGCGAAGGTGACCAGGGACCGCATCATGGCGGGCCTGCACGAGGACCTGCCGCACTACGGCTTCGACGTGCACAAGGGCTACAGCACGGCCGACCACATCGCCGCGCTGACCGAGCACGGGCCGAGTGCGGCACACCGCTGGTCCTACACGAATGTCGCCACCGCGGCCGCCGCGCACGGCCTCACCCCGCCGCACCGGGTGGTGCTCACCTACGCCGCGCTGGAAAACCCGAGCGTGCCGGTCCGTGCCCTGGCCCGCCAGGTGGGTAACAATGAACGCTCCGCCGCACGCGCGGCAGGACGATCGCGAGGAGGGGCGCGGGTTTCATGAGCGCTGAGGATCTCGAGAAGTACGAGACCGAGATGGAGCTCTCGCTGTACCGCGAGTACCGCGACATCGTCGGCCAGTTCTCGTACGTGGTGGAGACCGAGCGGCGGTTCTACCTGGCCAACGCGGTGGACGTGCAGGTCAGGGACGGCGGCGGCGAAGTGTACTTCGAGGTCCGGATGTCGGACGCCTGGGTGTGGGACATGTACCGCCCGGCCCGGTTCGTCAAGCACGTCCGGGTCATCACCTTCAAGGACGTCAACGTCGAGGAGCTCGACAAACCCGACCTCCGGCTGCCCGAGGACGGCCCCTTCTCGGGCTGAGCCCCCTAGCACCTCCCACCGACAGTTTCGCCGTCACGGGCACCGTGACGGGCCTGTTCATCCACAGCACCCCGGTTGTCCACAGGGCGGACGATCGAGCCTGGTGCTCGCCCCGATCACCCTGGCACCGTTGATCACACACGCACCGTGACGGTCCGGCTACCCGCCGGTCGTCCGGGATCACGGAAAGCCGAGGGGGCACGATGACGGGTTTGGCACGCCATCCCGGGTACGAAGCCGGGGCGCACTGGCGCCGCGACTTCGGCCGATGGGGCGAACAGCTGGCAGCGGACTATCTGCAACGCGCCGGGCTGGTCCTGCTCAGCCGGAACTGGAGCTGTCGCGAGGGCGAGCTGGACCTCGTTCTCACCGACCGGTCCAGAGTCGTGTTCTGCGAGGTCAAGACCCGATCGAGCACCGAGTACGGCCTGCCGTCGGAGACCGTGACCCCGGAGAAGACCGAGCGGGTCCGGCGGGCCGCCGCGCAGTGGCTGCGCACCTTCCATCTCGGCTGGTGCCGGACGCGCTACGACGTCGTCACCGTGCTCGCGAGTCCCGGGGAGCGCCCGAGCGTCCGGCATCTCAAGGCGGCGTTCTAGATGCCGATCGCGAAGGCCTGGTCGGTCGCGGTGCTCGGGATCGACGGCAAGATGATCGAGATCGAGGCGGATCTCGGCGGCGGGCTGAGCCGCGTGACCCTGGTCGGGCTGCCCGACGCCGGGCTGCGCGAGGCCAAGGACCGGGTGCGGTCCGCGGTCCGGAACTCCGGTCAGCCGTGGCCGGACGGGAAGGTGACGCTCGGGCTCTCGCCGGCGAATCTGCCCAAGGTCGGCTCCGGGTACGACCTCGGGATCGCGGCCGCGGTACTGGCCGCACTGGGCGCGGTTCCGGCGACACGTCTGCTCGGCACGGTACTGCTCGGCGAACTGGCCCTCGACGGCCGGATCCGCCCGGTGCGCGGTGTCCTGCCCGGGCTGCTGGCCGCTCGCGCGGCGGGGTTCGCCCGAGCCGTCGTCCCGGTGGAATCGCTGTTCGAGGCGGCGCTCGTCGACGGGGTCGAGGTCGCGGGCGCGTCCCGGCTGGCCGATCTGGTGGCCTGGCTGAAGGGCGAGGCCGAGCTCCAGCCGACCGCTCCGCCCGAACCCGTGGCCGCGCCGTCCTCCGTCCCGGATCTGGCCGATGTCGTCGGGCAGCCCGAGGCCCGGTGGGCGCTGGAAGTCGCCGCCGCCGGCGGGCATCATCTGCTGCTCACCGGGCCGCCCGGGGTCGGCAAGACCCTGCTCGCGAAGCGGCTGCCCGGTCTGCTGCCCCGGTTGTCACCGGAGGAGTCCCTCCAGGTGACGGCCGTGCACTCGGTCGACGGCTCGCTGTCCCGGACGGCGCCGCTGGTCACCGTGCCGCCGTTCGTGGCACCGCATCATTCGATCACCGTCGCCGCGCTTATCGGCGGCGGCAGCGGGCTGGCCTCACCCGGCGCGATCAGCCGCGCGCACCGCGGGGTGCTCTTCCTCGACGAAGTGTGCGAGTTCGGTGGTCAACGCCTGGAGTCCCTGCGCACGGTGCTGGAAGAGGGGGAGGTGCGCATCGCGCGGGTCAAGGGCGCGGTCTCCTACCCCGCGCGGTTCCAGCTGATTCTGGCGACGAATCCGTGTCCTTGCGCACCGCCGAAGGAGACCGACTGCACCTGCTCCGCCACCGCGCGGCGGCGTTATCTCGGCAGGCTCTCCGGCCCGCTGCTGGACCGGGTCGACCTCCGGGTGCGGCTCCGTCCACTGACGGCTATCAGCGCCCACGAGGTCGAGACCCCGGAGGGGTCGGCGGCGGTGCGGAAGCGGGTCCTCTCCGCCAGGGAACGGGCGGAGAGGCGGTGGCGGGAACACGGCTGGCGGGTGAACTCCGAGGTACCGGGCCCGGCCTTGCGCCGGGAGTTCGGTCTTCCCCGCGGCACCACCGCCGTCCTCGATCGCGCGCTCGACAGGGGCGTCATCACCGCACGCGGTGCCGACAGGTGCTTGCGGATCGCTTGGACTCTCGCCGATCTGGACGGCGTGGCCCGGCCCGGCGGCGATCACGTGGCCGCGGCACTCGGCTTCCGGGAACGGAGCGCGGCATGAGGAAGTTCCGCCGGTTTTCCCGTGGTTCGGCACGGCGCAGGCGAGCCGGGATGGCCTTCAGGCTCGAAGCGTGCTGCCGGCCCGAGCCAGGGTACGACGCCCGCGACCGGCCCCATACCGGGACGCGTGCCCCCGAACGTCACCACGAACGGCCTCCGGCACCCGGCCCGGAAGCACGTGCCCGGGTGGTGGCCGAGCCAGGCGGACTGTCCCTTGAGGACAGAGCACGTCTGACATTCGCATTGCGGGAGAAGCCGTTCCACGCGTCGGCGGCCGGAAACCGGGAGGCGACATGAGTGCGGTCGAGCCCGAGCGGGCAGCCAGGGCGTACCTGCTCCGGGTAGCCGAACCCCCGGCGCCCGGCCTGGTCGAGTTCGTCGGCGCGCACGGACCGGTGGTGGCGGCCGAGCGTGTCCGCCGTGGCGACTGCCCGCCGAAGATCCGGGAGGAGACCAGCGCCCGGCGCGAGCACGACCTCGTCGAACGCGATCTGGCGTGGGCGGCCGGAACCGGCGCCCGGCTGGTCATTCCCGAGGACGAGGAATGGCCCGCGTGGCCGTTGCACTCCTTGTCGGTCGCGGCGGGGCGTGGGGTCCAAGGCAGTTCCCCGCCACTCGCGTTGTGGGTACGCGGGGATCTGTCCCTCGCTGACGTCGCCGGCGGAGCCGTCGCCATCGTGGGGGCGCGTGCGGCCACGTCGTACGGCGAGCACTGGGCGACGGAACTCGCATACGGCTTGGCGACCCGGGGCATGGCGGTGTTCTCGGGCGCTGCGTATGGCGTCGACGGTGCCGCCCACCGTGGGGCGCTGACAGCGGGCGGGCCGACCGTGGCGGTGCTGGGCTGTGCCCTCGACGCCGGATACCCGGCCGGGCACGTGAGCCTGCTGAACCGGATCACCGCCAACGGCGGCGCCGTCGTCAGCGAGTACCCGCCGGGTACCCCGCCTGCGCGACATCGCTTCCTGGTCAGGAACAGGCTTATCGCGGCCCTGACCGAGGGCACGGTGGTGATCGAGGCAGGGCGGCGCAGCGGTGCCCGGAACACGGCGGGGACGGCCGGAGCACTCGGGAAGGTCGTGATGGCGCTGCCCGGGCCGGTCAGCTCGGCGATGTCGGTGGGCTGCCACACCTTGATCCGCGAGTCGTACGCGACCCTGATCGCTTCGGTCGACGACATCGTCGAAACGGTCGGCCGGTTCGGGAGTGCCGAGGCCGAACCAGAGCGCCCGCGGCGGGCCACCGACGGGCTCGCCCCGGACGCGTTGCGGGTGTACGACGCGCTCACGCCCCGTGCGGGCCGCTCGGCGGAACAGGTCGCGGCCGACTCCGGTGTCCCCGTGGGCAAGGTGCGGGCGCTGCTGCCCGCACTGGAGATCGACGGTTTCGCGGCGCGTGGGGAAGTGGGGTGGCGGCGATGCCCGCGACGTTCTTAGAGAGCGGCTTCGCGCTCCTGAAACAGAACCTGGGGCGATCGGGTGTGGCGATGCTTGACCAGCCGCGGCTGATCGCGCAGCGTGATCACCATGCCGTCCGCGAATCCCGCCGGGAACCGCCGCCGTGCCCGCCGGCCGGATCTGCGCGCGCTGCGTGCCGCGCTGCCCGAGCCGGTCCAGGAGGTCGTCACCGCCTACGAGCGGCATCTGAGCCTCGAGCGGGGCCTCTCCGCGCACACGGTGCGCGCGTACGTCGGCGATGCGGTGTCCCTGCTGGGTTTCGTCACCGGTGCGGGCGACGAGAAGGCGCCGGATCGGGAACTCGCGGCGTTGGACATCGGTGCGCTGCGGGGGTGGCTGGCCCGGCAGCACACCGAGGGAGCCAGCCGGACGACGCTGGCCCGTCGTGCGGCCTCCGCACGGACGTTCACGGCGTGGGCACACCGGCGTGGCGATCTGGGTGCCGATCCCGGCGGACGGCTCGCGGCCCCGCGCGCGCATCGCACCCTGCCCGGAGTTCTCCGTGCCGAGCAGGCGGGCGAGGTGATGCGGGCGTCGGAGGCGGGCGCCGCCGAACGGGATCCGGTGGCGTTGCGGGATCGCGCGGTGCTGGAGCTGCTCTACGCCACCGGGATCCGGGTTTCCGAGCTGTGCGGTCTCGACGTCGCCTCGGCCGACTTCTCCCGTCGTGTCGTGACGGTGCTGGGCAAGGGCGGGAAGGAACGCGTGGTGCCGTTCGGGGTACCCGCGGCCGAAGCCGTCCGCGCCTGGCTGGACGAGGGACGGCCCGAGCTCGTCGCCACGGCGGGGGAGGAGGCGCTCTTCCTGGGCGTGCGGGGCAAGCGGCTGGACCCTCGGACCGCCCGGCGGGTGGTGCACGACGCCGTCGGGTCGGTACCGGGAGCCCTCGATATGGGCCCCCACGGCCTGCGGCATTCGGCGGCCACCCATCTGCTGGAAGGCGGCGCCGATCTCAGGAGCGTTCAGGAACTGCTCGGTCACGCTACGCTTGCCACGACGCAGCTCTACACTCATGTGACCGTCGACCGGTTGAAGGCGATCCATGATCGAGCACATCCGCGGGCCTGAGAAGGCCGGCGGGGGTTCGGTCGGACCGTCGGCGCCGGAACCGGCGGCGCACGCGCATCCGCACGAGCACGGAGACCATACTGAGCCGCATGTCGAGAACGACGGTGCAATGACCGCGGGATCTCATGTCACCGAAGCCGCCGGGGTGACCGCTCACGGCGCCGGGGACGTCGTCGCAGACGGCCGTCCCGGCTATGACGTGGACGCGGGCATCCAGGCTCTGTGGCGGCAGTTCGCCGACACCCCGGACCAGGCGTCGCGGGACAGGCTGGTGCTGCACTACGCGCCGCTGGTCAAGTACGTCGCGGGCCGGGTCGGCACCGGGCTGCCCACCCACGTCGACGTCGGTGATCTGGTCCAGTCGGGCATCTTCGGGCTCGTCGACGCGATCGAGAAGTTCGATCCCGACCGGGGCCTGCGGTTCGAGACGTATGCGATGCAACGGATCCGCGGTGCGATCCTGGACGATCTGCGGTCCCAGGACTGGGTGCCCCGCGCGGTGCGCAGCAAGGCGAAGGAGGCCGAGCGGGCCCTCGAACGGCTCGGTGCGCGGCTGCACCGCACCCCGACCGACGCCGAACTCGCCACGGAACTCGGCATCACCGTCGACGATCTGCGTGATTTCTACGGCCAGCTCCAGCTCACCAGCGTCGTCGCGCTCGAAGACCTCGTCGCGGCGGGCAAGGACAGCGGCTCGCTCGTCGACTCGCTGCCCGACGACGACGCGGTCGACCCGGTGGCGGTCCTCGTGGACCAGGACAACCGGCGGCAGCTCGCGCAGGCGATCGCGCAGCTGACCGAGCGGGACAAGATCGTCGTGAGCCTCTACTACTTCGAGAGCCTGACGCTCGCGGAGATCGGCAAGGTGCTGGGGGTGACCGAGTCGCGGGTCAGCCAGCTGCACACCCGGGCCGTCATGCGCCTGCGGGCCAAACTCGTCGAACAGTCGAATCCCTAGCGTCCTCGGGGGAAAGAGCGTCTTCCCGCGAAAAGTACGGCTTCAGCCGGATTTCGCCCTGTTCACCGGTGAGCGCGAGCGGGTCCAGATACTCGTGGCCCCGGCGGACGCCCCAGTGCAGGCACGCGGCCACTGTGCAACCGGGATGCCCGGCGACGACGGTGCCCAGCGGCTGGCCGCGATAGACCTGCTCACCCGCCGACACCGATGGGGTGACGGGTTCGTAGGTGGTGCGGAGGCCGCCGTCGTGGTCGACGGAGACGACACCCCGCCCGGCGAGCACACCGGCGAAGACGACGACGCCCTCGGCAGCGGTGAGTACTTGCTGGCCGGGTGCGGCGGCGAGATCGACACCGCGGTGGCCCGGGCCGAACGGGGTGCCGGGCGCGTCGAAGTATCTGGTCACCTTCGGGACCGGGGACAGCGGCCAGGACAGCCGTGGCCCGGCTTTCGACGCGGCGGTGGCAGGGGGCGCGACGAGCCCGGCGAACCCGAGGAACAGGGCCACGAGCAGGGCGAACATCGGCCGCAGCCGGATGCGGGGGCAGGTGGATGCGGTCATGGCTCCCAGGGTGTCGGGTACGTGGCGGGCAGGGAGGCGGCGCCGGAAATCTGTGGACAACCGGACCCGTTGTGGACAACCGGGCCGGATCGGGCCGCCGGTGGGGATAGGGCTGGTGGCAGGGGGTAGAATCAATTCAGCGGTTCGCGTGAGCGGACTGACTTCGCGTGCACGTGCGCGTCCACCGGCAGTCTCTTCAGCCGGACGAATGAGGACGCACGGCGCCCGGCGGTCCCTGGGGTTTTCACCACGGGGTCCGGGTTCCGGCACTGCACCAGGGCGAGCGGCCACCCGGCCGATCGCGACAAAACCGAGCAGCGTGCCGGCACGACCACCGGCGCGCACGACACAGAAGAGGTGTGATTCCGGCAATGGCCGTCGTCACCATGAAGCAGCTGCTCGACAGCGGCGTGCACTTCGGGCACCAGACCCGTCGGTGGAACCCGAAGATGAAGCGCTACATCTTCACCGAGCGCAACGGCATCTACATCATCGACCTGCAGCAGACGCTGAGCTACATCGACCGTGCCTTCGAGTTCATCAAGGAGACCGTCGCGCACGGCGGCACGATCATGTTCGTCGGCACGAAGAAGCAGGCGCAGGAGGCCATCGCCAACGAGGCCACCCGCGTCGGCATGCCGTACGTGAACCAGCGCTGGCTCGGCGGCATGCTGACCAACTTCCAGACCGTGCACAAGCGTCTCCTGCGCCTCAAGGAGCTCGAGGCCCAGGAGCAGACCGGTGGCTTCGCCGGTCTCACCAAGCGCGAGATCCTGACGCTGACCCGCGAGAAGGAAAAGCTGGAGAAGACCCTCGGCGGTATCCGTGACATGGCCAAGGTGCCGAGCGCGGTGTGGATCGTCGACACCAAGAAGGAGCACATCGCCGTCGGCGAGGCTCGCAAGCTCAACATCCCGGTCGTCGCGATCCTCGACACCAACTGCGACCCGGACGAGGTCGACTACCCGATCCCGGGCAACGACGACGCGATCCGGTCCGCCGCGCTGCTGACCAAGGTCGTCGCCGAGGCCGCCGCCGCCGGTCTGATGGCCCGTTCCAGCCGCAACGGCGCTTCGGCCGACGCGAAGCCGGAGCCGGGTGTCGCCTCGGACGAGCCGCTGGCCGAGTGGGAGAAGGAGCTGCTCGCCGGCGCCGAGAACGCCGGCGCGGACAACGCTGCCGCCGCCGCGGACACGACCGAGGCCGCCAAGGCCGAGGCCGAGCAGGCCACCGCCTCCTCCTGACGCTCCGTGCCCGTGCGGCCGGCCGCCCCGGCCGCACGGGTTTCGACCCCCGCACAAAGATTTCACGTACCTGAAAAAGGACGGATTACGCACGATGGCGAACTACACCGCCGCTGACGTGAAGCGCCTGCGCGAGATGACCGGCGCCGGCATGATGGACTGCAAGAAGGCGCTCGAGGAGAACGAGGGCGACTTCGACAAGGCTGTCGAGTTCCTGCGCATCAAGGGTGCCAAGGACGTCGGCAAGCGCGCCGAGCGCGCCACCGCCGAGGGCCTCGTCACCGGTGACGGTGGCGTGCTGATCGAGCTGGACTCCGAGACCGACTTCGTCGCCAAGAACGACGACTTCCAGCAGCTGGCCGCCCGGATCGTCGAGGTCGCCAAGGGCCTCAAGACCAGCGACGTCGAGGCGCTGAAGGCGGCCGACCTGGACGGCAAGCCGGTCAACGAGGTCGTGCAGGAGCTGTCGGCCCGCATCGGCGAGAAGCTGGAGCTGCGCAGGGTCGTGGCCTTCGAGGGCAAGACCGCGACCTACCTGCACCGCCGCGGCTCGGACCTGCCCCCCGCCGTGGGCGTGCTGGTCGAGTTCACCGGTGACGACGTCGACGCCGCCCGCGGCGCCGCCATGCAGGTCGCCGCGCTGCGCGCGAAGTACCTGACCCGCGAGGAGGTGCCGGCCGAGATCATCGAGAACGAGCGCCGCATCGCCGACCAGACCGCCCGCGAGGAAGGCAAGCCGGAGCAGGCGCTGCCGAAGATCGTCGAGGGCAAGGTCAACGCCTACTACAAGGACAACGTCCTGCTCGAGCAGCCGTCGGTCAAGGACAACAAGAAGACCGTGAAGGCCTTGCTGGACGAGGCGGGCGTGACCCTGACCCGGTTCGCCCGGTTCGAGGTCGGCCAGGCCTGATCGAAGCCGTACGGCTAGGGTTGACGCCGCCTCCGCGGGAGAGAGTACGTCTGCGGAGTTCGACACCACTGTGCCCCGTCTCCGCTCATCGGGGACGGGGCACAGGTGGGTCTGGCGGGATTCGCGAAGCGGGTCCATGAGCACACAACAGGAGGCGCGTGAGAATGGGTGACCGGGTCGAGGGCGGCTATCGGCGGGTGCTGCTGAAGCTGGGCGGCGAGATGTTCGGTGGTGGTTCCATCGGCGTCGACCCGGATGTGGTGCACTCGGTCGCCCGGCAGATCGCCGCGGTCGCGCGGACCGGGGTCCAGATCGCCGTGGTCATCGGCGGCGGCAACTACTTCCGCGGCGCCGAGCTGTCCCAGCGTGGCATGGACCGCGATCGCGCCGACTACATGGCGATGCTCGGCACCGTGATGAACTGCTTGGCGCTGCAGGACTTCCTCGAGAAGGAGGGCCTGCCCACCCGCGTGCAGACCGCGATCACCATGGGCCAGGTCGCCGAGCCCTACATCCCGCGCCGTGCCGAGCGGCACCTGGAGAAGGGCCGCGTCGTCATCTTCGGCGCCGGGGTCGGCATGCCCTACTTCTCCACCGACACGGCGGCCGCCCAGCGCGCGCTCGAGCTCGGCTGCGAGGCGGTCCTGATGGCCAAGGCCGTCGACGGGGTCTACACCGCCGACCCGAAGAGCGACCCGAGTGCCAAGATGTTCCACGAGATCAGCCACCGCGAGGTGCTCGAGCGGGATCTCAAGGTCGCCGACGCCACCGCGTTCAGCCTCTGCATGGACAACAACATGCCGATCATCGTGTTCAACCTGCTCACCGAGGGGAACATCGCCCGTGCGGTCAGTGGTGAGAGGATCGGCACCCTGGTCAGTACCCCCGCTGACGGGGTATCGGCCTAGACCTGCTGGGATCTATCGCAGCGCCCACCATCACAACCACCGGGAGTAGCCGTGATCGACGAGACCCTCCTCGACGCCGAGGAGAAGATGGAAAAAGCGGTGTCCGTCGCGAAGGAGGACCTGACGTCGGTACGCACCGGCCGGGCCACCCCGTCGATGTTCTCGCGCATCGTCGTCGAGTACTACGGTGCGCCGACCCCGCTGAACCAGCTCGCCAGCGTGAACGTCCCCGAGGCCCGGATGGCGCTGATCAAGCCTTACGACACGACCCAGCTGGCCGCGATCGAGAAGGCGATCCGCGAGTCCGACCTCGGTGTCAACCCGAGCAACGACGGCAACGTGATCCGCATCGTCATCCCGCAGCTCACCGAGGAGCGGCGCAAGGAGATGGTGAAGGTCGCCAAGGGCAAGGGTGAGGACGCCCGCGTCTCCATCCGCAGCATCCGTCGTAAGGCGAAGGAAGAGCTGGACCGTATCAAGAAGGACGGCGAGGCGGGTGAGGACGAGGTCGTGCACGCGGAGAAGGAGCTGCAGAACCTCACCGACACCTACGTGCACCAGGTCGACGACCTGGTGAAACACAAGGAAGCCGAGCTGCTCGAGGTCTGATGGCACAGGTGAGCGAGGAGCGCGAGGACCGGGTGGACACCCCGGAACCCGAGCCGGATCCGGTGGAGCAGCCGGAACCGCCGAAGAAGGTTTCCAAAGCAGGCCGCAATCTCCCCGCGGCCATCGCCGTCGGCGTGGTGCTGGGCGCGGCGATCATCGTTTCCTTGCTCACCGTCCGTCATCTGTTCATCGGCATCGTGGCCATCGCGATCGGCGTCGGCACCGTCGAGCTCGCCGGGGCACTGCGCCGGGCCGCGGACATCCGGGTCGCGCTCGTCCCGGTGCTCGTCGGCGGGCAGGCGATGATCTGGCTCGCCTGGCCGTTCGGCCGCGAGGGCATGATCACCGCGTTCGTGCTGACGGTGCTGGCGTGTCTGTTGTGGCGGCTGCCCGGCGGTGCGCAGGGCTACCTGCGGGACATCGGTGCCTCGGTGTTCGCCGCCGCGTACCTCCCGCTGTTCGGCGCGTTCGCGGCGATGCTCGTCGACCCCGGCGACGGCGTCGGCCGGGTACTCACCTTCATGATCTGCGTCGTCGCCTCCGACACCGGCGGCTACATCGCCGGTGTCCTCGGCGGGAAACACCCGATGGCACCGTCCATCAGCCCGAAGAAGACCTGGGAGGGCTTCGCCGGGTCGATGGTCGCGGGCCTGGTCGCCGGCGCGCTGTCGCTCAGCCTGCTGCTGAACGGCCACGCCTGGCAGGGCATGCTGTTCGGCGTGGCGGTCGTGCTGACCGCGACGCTCGGCGACCTCGTCGAGTCGCTCATCAAGCGTGACCTCGGGATCAAGGACATGGGCACGATGCTGCCCGGCCACGGCGGGCTGATGGACCGCCTGGACTCCTTGCTGCCCTCGGCGGTCGTTTCCTGGCTGCTGCTTTCGGCGTTCGTCCCCACTCCCTGAGCCCGTTCCGCGGGCAGGGAAGGGGATTTTTCGGCGATCGCCGAACCGTTCCGGCGGTTCACTGAAGGCATGATCACCGAGACCACACCGCAGGCACCGGCCCGGCTCGCGCTCACCGCGGTCTGCCTCGGCTTCTTCATGATCACGCTGGACGCGACGATCGTGAACCTCGCGCTCCCGGCGATCAGCGCCGACTACGCCGAACCGTCCACGGCCGCGCTGCAATGGGTCGTCGACGCCTACACGGTGACGCTCGCGGCGTTCCTGCTCACCTGGGGCGCGGCGGGGGACCGCTGGGGTGCGCGGCGGGTGTTCGAGGCGGGCGTCGCCGTGTTCGTCCTCGCCTCGATCGCTTGTGCCGCAGCGGGTTCACTGCCCTGGCTGATCGCCGCCCGCGCGGTGCAGGGTGCCGGGGCCGCGGCGTTGCTGCCCTCGTCGCTGGCGCTCATCGCGCATCAGTTTCCCGACGCCGGCGCGCGGGCACGAGCACTGGGCGTATGGGGCGGGATGAGCGGGATCGGGCTCGCCGCGGGGCCGCTGCTGGGCGGGCTCGCGGTGGGGCTGGCCGACTGGCGGCTGGTGTTCGCGGTCAACGTCCCGGTCGGGTTGCTCGCGATCGTGCTGACGCGCCGCGCGGTGACCGAGACGCCGTTGCGGGCGCGCACACGCATCGACGGTATGGGCCAGGTTTTCGGCACGGCCGCGCTGGCGTGCCTCGTGGCCGGGTTCATCGAGTCGGGCCATGCCGGGTGGCTTGCCGCCCCGACGCTCGTGCTGCTGGGGGCCGGGGTGGTATGCGGTGCGCTTTTCGTTGTCGTGGAACGGATCGTGCCCGCGCCGGTGCTTCCGCCGGGTGCGCTGCGCGTACGGAACTTCGCGGTCGCGACCCCGAACGGCGGTCTGTTCAACTTCGGCATGTACGGCGCATTGTTCTGCCTCGCGCTGTTCCTGCAACGGGTGTGGACACTGGGCGCGCTGCCCGCGGGGCTGGCGCTGGTGCCGCTGACCGCAGTGGTCGGGATCAACGCGTTCTTCTCCGGCAGGCTCACCAGCCGGTTCGGCGCGCGCCTCCCGATCGTCGCCGGTGCGCTGGCCGGGCTCGCCGGTTCGATCGGGTTCGCGCTGCTGCCCGCCGGCCGGTCGGTGCTCGTGCTGATCGTCTTCTCGGCGATCTACGGCTGCTGCTCGCTGGCGATGCCCGCGATGACGTCGGTGGCGATGAACGCGTTGCCGGACAAGGCAGGACTCGCCGCCGGGGTACTCAACGCGTCACGGCAGACCGGCGGTGCTGTCGGTGTCGCGCTCGTCGGAGGCCTGCTTCCCGGCACGGCCATGTGGCTGGTCGCGGCCGGGTACGTCGTGATCGCGTTGCTCGCTCTCGGCGTCCGGCGATAGCAAAGGTCCCTTGCTCCCGCCGCGCGGGATCAGTCGTCGTAGGGGTCGTCGACCTCGGCGCTGCCCCAGGTCTCGGCCGCGCGCGAGTGGTCGATCACCGCGAACACCGAACCGTCCGGGTCGGCGAGGATCGCCACTCGGCCGAACGGGGTGTCGTAGGGCTCGATGACGACGGCGCCGCCGAGGGCGAGTGCGTCGGCGGCCGCGGCGTCACTGCCGCGGACCGGGTCGACGTCGAAGTAGACGAGCCAGTGCGGGGGAGTGTCGCGGCGGTATTCCGGGCCCATGACGTAGCGGTAGAGCACGGGCTCGTGCTCTACCATCCATTCCGCGTAGTCCATCGACTCGCCGTCGCCGATCTGATGGCTCGAGTACGTGAACAGCTTGCAGTAGAAGTGATCGGCGGACGCGCCGTCGTGGGTGTTGAGGTCGGCGCCGCTGAAGGTGTTGGGGCGTCCGGTCGCGAACTGCCAGTCCGGCGGAACCTCCCACAGCACCAGCGGTGCGCCGCAGGCGTCGATCACGTGCAGGATCGCGCCGCGATGGGGAATCGGGAGCGGCCCGAGCGTCACCCGGCCGCCGAGGTGGACGACCCACTCCGCGGCGCTCGCGGTGTGCGGCACCGCCAGATGCGGGACCCAGCCTTGCGGGCTCTGGGCGCTCGCGCGGTACAGACCGCTGGCCTGGATCCCGCCGGAGGTCGCGATGGAGTAGCGCCGGTCCGGCGTCGCCGGGTCCCGTTTGGTCGTGTACTGCCAGCCGAAGAGCCCGCTGTAGAACCGTTGCGCCGCGGCCTCGTCCTGGCAGCCGAGCTCGATCCAGCAGGGAAGCCCGGTGGCGACCGGGGATGGTGGGCTGGGCGGACCTGACGGCATACTGGGTCTCCCTCCGGGCTTCGGTGGAGTCTAGAGGGGTCGCATAAGTTTTTCGCCAAGTTTCGATGCCGGAAGATCGAGGATCCTCCTGCCGACTACCGGAAAGGGAGATCCGAAGTGCGGTGGTTGCCCCGGTCCGTGGCGCAGGCCCGGCGGTCCGAGGTCGTGCCGAGCCCGAACATCTGGTACTACCAGCGGGCTTACGAGGTGGAGAACCGTGCGCAGGACATCGACGGCGAGATCTGGCGGGTGCTGCGCGAGGAGTACGACTGGGCCGGCCGTGACGTGCTCGACGTGGGCTGCGGCGACGGTTTCCATTTGCCGTACTTCGCCCGCGACGCTCGTTCCGTGCTCGGTGTCGAGCCCCACGAACCGCTCGCCCGCGACGCCGCCGAACGGGTGCGGGACCTGGCGAACGCCGAGGTCCGGCAGGGCCGGGCGCAACGGCTTCCCGTCGGCGACGCCTGCGTGGACGTGGTGCACGCGCGCACCGCGTACTTCTTCGGGCCGGGCTGCGAGCCGGGGCTCCGCGAAGCCGAACGCGTGCTGCGGCCGGGTGGCGCGATCCTGATCGTGGACCTCGACGTCACCAGCGATCCGTACGGGAGCTGGATGCGTGAGGATCTGCCGGCCTACGACCCGCCCGCCGTCGAGCGGTTCTTCGACCGGGCGGGGTTCCGGTGCCGCCGGGTGGCGACGCGCTGGCGGTTCGAAGACGCCGCCGCGATGGAGTCAGTGCTGAAGATCGAGTTCAGCGCGAAGGTCGCGGCGCGGGCGATCGCCGAGGTGCATCGCCGCAACGCCAGGGAATTCCACGCCGGGAGCGCGGAAATGACGCTGCCGGTGGGCTATCGCGTCCATGTGCGCGTCAAGCCCACCGGCCTCGCCTTGCCCGGTCACTCGGCCGCCGCCGGGGACTCGGGTGCGTCCTCTTCGACCTCACCCAAAATGGCGTAGATCGAGCGACGCGCTTCGTTCAGCACGTCCGCCGCGCGGGCCTGCTGGCTCTCGGAACCGGCGCGCATCACCTGGACGACCGCGGCGGCCAGTCCGGCGCCCGCCTTGCGGAGCCCGACCTCGTTCGGGTCGACGTCGTGGGCGATGTGCTCCCACGGCGGCGTGGAGTCCTGCCGCTCGGCGGCGGCGCGGCCCTCGTCGGTCAGCTCGAAGAGCTTCTTGCCGTGCTCGTCCTTGCTGAGGACGAGTCCTTCGTCGGCCAGCATCTGCAGCGTCGGATAGACCGAGCCGGGGCTCGGCTTCCAGAAGCCGCCGCTGCGTTCGCCGATTTCCCGGATGATCTCGTAGCCGTGCCGGGGCTGCTCCGCGAGCAGCGCCAGGATCGCGGCCCGGACGTCGCCGCGCCTGCTGCGCCGTCCGCCTCCCCGCCGTCCACGCGAGCCGTGCCCGCGCCCCGGGGGGAAGTCGCCGAAGCCGCCACGGGCCCACGGCCCGAAGTCCGCCCGGCCACGTTCGCGAGGGAATCGTTGGTGTCGTCTCATGATCTGAGTCCTTTCTCGAAGTATTCCGACACGTTCACGATATATCGGAACCTGTCGTTTGGCAACATCGATGGTGTGACGTGGCCCGCAACGCCCGGCATGGGACACTGGACGTGCTATGACTGCCCTCCCCCTCGTCTTCGACGCGCCCAAGCGCGGCCTCCCGCCGCGCCACCTCGCCGACCTCTCGGCCACCGAACGCGCCGAGGCCGTGGCCGCGCTCGGTGAGAAGCCGTTCCGCGCCAAGCAGCTCTCCAACCACTACTTCGCCCGCCTCACCGTCGACCCCGAGGCGATGACCGACATCCCGGCCGCGGCCCGGCAACGGCTCGTCGGCGAGCTCATGCCGCCGCTGCTGACCGAGGTCCGCGCGCTCACCACGGACGAGGGCACCACGCGCAAGACCCTGTGGCGCGCGCACGACGGCACGCTGCTGGAGAGCGTCCTGATGCGCTACCCGGACCGCGCGACGCTGTGCATCTCGAGCCAGGCCGGCTGTGGCATGGCCTGCCCCTTCTGCGCGACCGGCCAGGGCGGTCTCGATCGCAACCTGTCGACGGCGGAGATCGTCGACCAGGTCCGCTCCGCGGCAGCGGTCATGCGCGACGGCCTCATGCCCGGCGGCCCCGGCCGCCTGTCGAACATCGTCTTCATGGGCATGGGCGAGCCCCTCGCCAACTACAAGCGGGTGGTGGCCGCGGTGCGCCGGATCACGGACCCCGCGCCGTCGGGTTTGGGGATCTCGCAGCGTTCGGTGACGGTGTCGACGGTGGGCCTTGCTCCGGCGATCCGGAAGCTGGCGGACGAGAAGATGCAGGTGCGGCTGGCGGTTTCGTTGCACACTCCGGATGACGAGCTGCGGGACACGCTGGTGCCGGTGAACAACCGGTGGTCGGTGGACGAGGTTCTTTCGGCCGCGCGGTACTACGCGGACACGTCGGGTCGGCGGGTGTCGATCGAGTACGCGTTGATCCGGGACATCAACGATCAGCCTTGGCGCGCCGAGCTTCTGGCGAAGCGGCTGCGGAAGCACCTCGGCCAGCTGGTCCACGTCAACGTCATTCCGTTGAACCCGACGCCGGGTTCGAAGTGGGACGCGTCGCCGAAGCCGGTGGAGCGGGAGTTCGTGCGGCTGGTCAACGCCGGGGGAGTGGCGTGCACGGTGCGGGACACCCGTGGCCAGGAGATCGCGGCCGCCTGCGGCCAGCTGGCAGCCGAAGGCTGAGTTATGCGTTTCGCTGTGGAGAGTTCGTCGTGATGTATGCCCCCAGCCTGCTGGACCCGGCTGCGGAGGAGCTCCGGCTCGCGGACGTGTGCGGTCGCGGAGCTACAGAAGTCGTTCGCGAAGCGCGGACGCTGCTGGGTGACCGGTTTAGCTCAGTGACGTTCGTGTACGTGTTGATGCGTGCCTTCGAGGTGGAGTACGCGGCGGCGTGCGACGCGGCGCGGTGGCATGAGTTCCACGGTGGGCCGCGAGCGTTGTCGGACGCTGATCTGGAGAAGGTGCTCGGTCCGTGGCTTGAGCGTTGACCACAGACCCCCGTCCGGCTGGAGACTGCCACGGCGTGCCATCCGCTCGCAGTCGAACGCTGAGCGAGGTTCGTACATCGCCGATGCCTCTGCGATACGGTGGATATCGTCAAAATCGGGCATCGACGAACGGAGTACCTTGTCGTGCGCTCCATCCCGCCTGAATTCGTCGTCCCCTATAGCGCCTTCGCGTTTCCGGAAAGTGCTGTTTCGCCGCATGGTGAGTTGAGGTTTACGGTAGACGATCTCGCGCATGCGCTGTTCACGACCGGTCGAGCGCCGGGTGACCGCTTGGCTCGTGGCGCTGCGTCGGTGTACGAGTGGCTGCACCGAACTTCGCTCATTCCGGCCGACATTCGGCGGGACGCGGCAACGTTCGGATCTGTTCGGCCGGGCTCCGAATGGCTGGGTTGTCGCGGAAGCAAAGGGGCGGTCCGGTGCGGCGTCTCACGGCCTGAGGCAAAAACTTGAGCAGCAGAAACGGTCGGTGGCGCTCATTGCCGGTGAGGGTCCTTGGCCGGCGTTGGGTTGTGTCGCTTCATTTCCTCGTCGTGCGGGATCGATGAGACTGGATGCCTTCGACCCGGAGGTGGACGGCGACGAGCCGGTTGAATTTTCCGTGACCCGCGATCGCGTCGTTCTGGCTTATTACCTTCCGTTCTTGAGGGCTGTGGAACTTGGTGGACGAGAAGTCGATGGTGCGTTCAGCTCGGCCAGGTTCGGTTGCCGCGCTCGCTTGCTGACCGTCTCAGGGGTGCGGAGCAGGGAGAGAGATCAGTGGGCTGGGTGAGGACGTGCGCACCTTGCTGCATCAACCGCGAGCCTGGCGTGTTCTCGGACGGCACAGTCGTCGAGGCGGATTGGCAGGACGCCTTGCGGCTCACGGACTGGGGTTCGTTCGAAGGCTGAATCCGCGCCGGACGGCTCAGGGCCGGCGTAGCTGCGACAGGCCCGACTTTGGAATCCCTGTGCGTAGCCATCGTTCGTTGGATGAAAGGACTCTGACACCTCCCGCTCAGGCGGGAACGGCCTTCAGCGACTCGGAGAGTGTGACCAGTTCGCGGACGTCGTCGTCCAGGCCGTCGCCGTCGGGCAAGGCGACGGGCATTCCCTCCTGCGGCACCGCTTCGCGGCGGGCGTGGGCGCGCAGCGCTTCGGTGAGCCTGTTGGCCAGTGAGCCGTCGTCGCCGAGAGGGGCGAGGTACGGGCTGACCCGGACCAGCCCGTCCCGGCATTCGATGACCCGCCGGTAGTACCGGCGATGCACGCCGCGAAGGCTCAGCGCATCCCGCCACGGGGCGACTCGCACCCGGCTCAGCGCGTCCTCCGGGAACGCCTCGTGCAGTCGTGTCCACAGTGGACCAAGGCGATGGTACATCCGCAGGTGCTGCCACCACACCCTGGCCGCGGCCACCCGGGTGGCGACACCGGGGTAGGACAGCCCGACGACGAGCAGGATCGCGCTCGGGAACACCAGGAAGACCGTGGCCTGCACCAGCAGCCAGGGGATCGTCGCACCCGCCCAGTGCACGAGCACCACCGCGATCAGCGTCGCCCCGCCCAGCGCGCCGATGGCGAAACCCACGGACGCCACCAGCAGGCCGCGGGCCAGCCGGGGCGAAGCGCCCCGCGCGTAACGTCGTGCGAAGAAGCACGCGCTCGCGATGCCGTAGGTGAGGTACAGATCGGCGGCGAGGTAGAAGACCGAAACCCCGGCGAGAGGGTATTGCCCCGGCGGGACGTCGGGCATGAGCAGCGTGACGGCCGCCATCACCAGGATCGCGGCGCCCAGCGGGATCGCCTCCAGCCAGGCTCGCCGCTTCGCCTGGGCGGCCGGACGCGCCGAGAACAGGAAAAAACAGGCCAGGGTGTAGACCAGTCCGCAGAGCAGGATGTGCTGGAACAGCAGCGGCACGATCGGCCCGGGATCCGGCTGGTTCACGTTGCCCGCCATGAGCCCGAACGGGTAGGAGGCAGCGAAGCAGGCCAGGCAGGCGGTGACCATCCAGCGCGCTACGTCCTTCGGCGCCCGGGTGAGCTGGTAGATCTTCCACAGCAGGGCGGGGTAGAGAATCACCCCTTGGATCACGGTCAGCGTGATGTGGGCGTTCACAGCCAGCCCAGCCTTTCGCCCAGAGCGGTCTCCATCCGCTGCGCGGTGGTCTCGTCCGAGGACTTCGGCGCGACGCGGTCCAGCACGGACGCCCACTCGAGGATGATCGTGGCGACCGTCTCGGCCTCCCGCTCGTGGTCGGTGTCGTAGGAGGTGCGCCGCAGGGCACGCCGGACCGACTCCGGTTCCAGGTCCGGGTAGCGTTCGCGCAGGTCACCGGGCGGGGCGACGTCCGGGGTCAGCTCGGCGACCAGGCTGTCGTCCTCCGCGGTGGTGCTGTGCCCGGCCAGCATGTGGCCCAGTTCGTGCAGGATGATGTGGCACTGGTGGGCCTTGCTCGTGTCCTGCTGGTACACGATGTAGTCGGCCTTGCCGGTGGCGATCCAGGCGCCGAACGGTCCCGGTACCGGGATCCGGTGCGCGATCAGGCGGATCGGGCGGCCTCGCTGGTCGCCGACCTTGCGGCACAGTTCGAGGACGTCGAGCGGTGGCTGGATATCCAGTTCGTTCAGCAGCTTCCTGCAGCGGCGCCGCAACTCGCGTTCCTTCACCGGTCACCCCGCTTTCGTCTCCGACCGTGGCGATCTGTCCACTGTCCGATCGCCGTCGACCTGCGTTCGGTCGTTCGACGTATCGCCGCGCCCGGTCCGTTCGTCACGGTAGACGACGGTGAGCGGGACCTTCAGGGGCGGTTCGACTGAATGACATCGGCCAGCCGGTGCAGTTGCGCGGTGAGTTCGCGCCGTTCCGCTGCGGTGAACTGGCTCAGCGCGCGGCCTTGCCGTTCACGCAGGCTGTCGCGCATCGCGCCGAGGCGGCGGGCGCCGTTCTCGGTGAGGCTGATCAGCACCTGACGTTCGTCGTCGGGGGAGCGGCGCCGGGCGACCACGCCCTTGGTTTCGAGCTGTTTGAGCATGCGGGTGGCGGTCGACACGCTGACTTCGGCGGCGGAGGCGAGCCTGCCGACCGGCAGGCCCAGCTCGTCCGGTGCTTCGGTCAGCGGGTCGAGCAGGGCCAGCTGGGCCAGGGACAGCCCGTCGCCGGCTTGGCCGACGGTCGAGGCCCTGGATCGCCGCATCGCGTAGAACAGCCGGTCGGCGGCCTGCGCCAGTTCCTCGATGCCCGTGGTTCGCATGAGTGTTAGCCTAGCATGTGCAATATTTGGCAAGCTAACTTTTGGGTAGGCAAGGATCATGTCGTCGCGCATCGACGTCCATCAGCACATCGTTCCCCCGGCCTGGGCACGCGTTCTGGACTCGCGCGGCCTGACGTCCGGCGGCTGGGCCATTCCGCCTTGGCACGCGGGCGAAGCGATCGCGATGATGGACCGGCAGCACATCGCCACCGGTGTCCTCTCGGTCACCGCGCCGGGCGTCCACCTCGATCGAGAGCACGACCGCGGGGCACGGGACCTGGCAAGGGCCGTCAACGAATACGGCGCCGAAATGGTGAAGGACCGCCCCGGCCGGTTCGGCTCCTTTGCCTCCGTGCCGCTGCCGGATGTCGACGGCGCTCTCGAAGAGGCCGCCTACGCGCTGGACGTCCTGGGTGCCGACGGCGTGGTGCTGATGTCCAACGCCCACGGGCGTTATCTCGGTGACCCGGACTTCGAACCGTTGTGGGCGGAATTCGACCGGCGCGCGGCCGTCGTGTTCGTCCACCCCGCGCAGTCTCCGATGGATCTGTTGCCCGGAACCCCGGCACCGTTGGTCGACTACGCCTTCGACACGACGCGCACCGCGGTGAACCTGGTGCTGGCCGGCGTGCCGCGCAGGTACCCGGACGTCAAGGTGATCCTGTCCCACGGCGGGGGATTCCTGCCTTACGCGGCATACCGGTTCTCTGGCCTGACCGCCACGGTCGTCGATCCGGATCGCGACGCCGACGACATTCTCCGTGATCTCAAGCGGTTCTACTTCGACACCGCGCTGTCGGCGAGTCCCAGCGCGCTGCCCGCGCTGCTCGCCTTCGCCGAACCCGGGCACGTCCTCTACGGCAGTGACTGGCCCTTCGCTCCGGAGGAAGCGGGCGGCTACTACAACCACTTCCTGGAGACCTACGCCGATTTCGCCGATGGCCAGGCCGCAGCGATCGACCGCGGCAGCGCGGAAGTGTTGTTCCCACGCCTCGCGGAGCGGTGCTAGGAGAGCCGGACGGGGTTCACGATGTCGGCTGTCACGGTCAGCAGCAGCACCGCGCCGCCGAGCAGCACGAGCACGACGGTGACCGCGGAGAGTTTCCCGTAGTCCACCGGTCCTCCCGCGGCCCGGCCGCGCAGTTTCCGCACCCGATCGCGGAGGTGTTCGTACCAGACCACCGCGATGTGCCCGCCGTCCATCGGCAGCAGCGGCAGCAGGTTGAACATGCCCATGAAGAAGTTGAGGCTGGCCAGCAGCAACAGGAACACCGGCCACAGGCCCTGCTCGACAGCCTCGCCGCCGAGCCTGCTCGCACCGACGACGCTGACCGGGGTGTTCGGATCGCGCTCGCCGCCGAAGATCGAGGTGAACACGGCGGGCAGCCGCTGCGGGAACTCGACGATCCGCTGCCAGGTCTGCGCGAACATCTCGCCGGTGAACGAGAGCGCGCCGCCGACGCCGGCGCCCGCGCCGTAGTGGAGCATCTTCGGGAAGGTCACGCCGATCGAGCCGGTCTTGACGATCTCCGGCGGCGCGTTCTTCGGCGCCTTCGCCGCGACGACCGGGCGCTCGACGCGGGGGACGTCCACGACGAGCGGCAGCAGCCTGCCGTCGCGCTCGACCTCGATGGCCGTCGGGCCCGCCGACCGCTGGAGTGCGGCGATGACCTCGGGGTAGGTCGTGGTGGTAGCCCCGCCGACCGACCGGACGACGTCTCCCTCGCGCAGCCCGGCCGCCCTGGCCGGGGCCGCGTCACCGGGCCTGCAGACCGGGTTGCTCACCGCCTCGGCGGTGGTGGCGTCCCGCACGCAGGGGGCCACGGCCGTGATCTCCGGTTTCCCGGTGAGGTTGGGCAGGCCCATGGTGACGGCCATCAGGTACAGCACCACGAAACCCAGGATGAAGTGCGTGATCGACCCGGCCGACATCACCACCGTGCGCTTCCAGGTCTTGAACCGCCACATCGCCCTCGGCGACTCCTCCGGCGTCACCTCATCCAACGCCGTCATCCCCGCGATGTCACAAAACCCACCCAGCGGAATCCACTTCAGCCCATACTCCGTCCCACCCCGCCGGAACGAAAACACCGTCGGCCCATACCCCACGAAAAACCGGCGCACCCGCATCCCGAACACCCGCGCCGACACCATATGCCCCGCCTCATGCAACGCCACCGAGACACAAACTCCCAGCGCGAACAGCACCACCCCGGAAAGGTAAGCGAACACTCCCCGATTCCCCTTCGCCCCGACGGCATCTCACCGGAATTATTCACAATCGCTGTGAAGTGGGCATGCGGGTCTTCCCGGGAGCGGCGGCGATCTCGCGCAGCGCGCGTTCCAGCACCGGGCCGATCTCGCGCAGCGCCGCCGGCGAGGTCATCCCCAGGTGATCCGCCGCGACCTCGTACGATTCGGCGTCTTCCTCGAGATAGGGCCGCCAGACACCGGGGTCGAGCGTTCCGGACGGCTCGTCGGCGGCGAGGAAGTGCAGCGTGGTGACATTCACCCGTTCGTGGGTGAAGTCGGTGATGATCCGCCGGTTGGCACGCATCACGCGGATCATCCGCAGCAGCTGGTCCCCGTCCAGGCTCGCGAGCACGGTGCCGCTGGTCTCGGCCAGCTCCAGGAACCGCTCGCGGGTGAGCCCGTTCCGTTCCCCGGGCGGGACGGCGACGCCGAGCGCCTCGAGCAGCTGGACGTGGGCGAGTTCGTCCGGTACCTCGGCGCTCTGCCCTGCCGCCGCCCACAGCGCCGGTTCCGCCGGGGTCGTGTCGAGCAGGACGAGCAGCGCGACCTCGCGGCCGCGGCGCCGCAGCTCGGCGGCCAGCGCGTGCGCGATCATGCCGCCGAACGACCAGCCGAGGAGCTGGAACGCGCCATCGGGCTGGACCCTGGTGACCTCGTCGGCGTACTGGCCGACGAGCTGCTCGACCGAGGCCGGGAGTTCCGCGGAGTCGGTCAGGCCGCGTGTCTGCAGCCCGTACACCGGGAAGTCCGGGCCGAGATACCGGAGCAGCCCGGCGTAGGTCCAGCTCAGCCCGGTCACCGGGGGAACGCAGAACAACGGCGCGTGCTGCCCGGCGGTGCGCAGCGGTAGCAGCGTGCCGAGCGCGCCGGCGCTGAAATCGCCGCCGTCGAGCCGCTCGGCCAGCGCGGCGACGGTCGGCGCCTCGAAGAGAGCCTGCACCGGGAGTTCGACGCCGAGCACCGCGCGGATCCGCTCCGCCAGCTTCGTCACCAGCAGCGAATGGCCACCGAGGTCGAAGAAACTGTCGTCGGCGCCGACGCCGCCGACACCGAGAACCTCGGCGAACAGTCCACAAAGGACATCTTCGCGCGGCGTTCGCGGCGCCCGGCCGGTGACGGACACGGTGGGGACGGGCAGCGCCCGGTGGTCGAGCTTGCCGTTCGTCGTCAGCGGCAGCCGGTCGAGCGCGACGAACGCCGCCGGGATCATGTATTCCGGCAGCCGTGTGGCGGCCAGTTCGCGCAGCGCGGCACCGTCCACGGCGCTGTCCGGGCCCGACGGTACGAAGTACGCGACGAGGCGGGCCGCGCCCGGGGTGTCCTCGCGGACCACCACGGCCGTCTGCGTGACGCCGGGATGCCCGGACAGCACGGACTCGATCTCGCCGAGTTCGACCCGGAATCCCCGGAACTTGACCTGGTTGTCGGCGCGCCCGGCGAACTCCAGCAGGCCGCGGGCGGTCCAGCGGCCGAGGTCACCGGTGCGGTACATCCGCGTGCCGGGCTCGCCGAAGGGGTCCGCCACGAACCGCGACGCGCTGGCCGCCGGCCTGCCGAGGTAGCCACGCGCGAGGCCGCTGCCCGCGACGTACAGTTCGCCGATCACGCCGGGCGGGACCGGACGCAGCCGCTCGTCGAGCACGTGGACGCGCTGGCCGCGGAACGGCCGCCCGATCGGGACGACGCCGCGCGCGTCGTCCGGATGACAGCGGAACGTGGTGGCGCCGATGGTGACCTCCGTCGGCCCGTACCCGTTGAAGAACCGGTGGCCGCCGGACCAGTCCGCCGCCAGTCGGGGCGTGCAGACGTCGCCGCTCACCGTCAGCGTCGTGCCTTCGGGCAGGCTGCCCGGCCGCAGCCCGGACAGCACCGCGGGCGGCAGCGTCAGGTGGGTCAGGCGATGCCGTTCCGCGAACCGCGCCAGCTCGTCGCCGGTGATCGCCCGCGGCGGGGCGAGCACGAGCGTCCCGCCGCACAGCAGCGCGCCGAGGATGTCCCACAGTGAGGCGTCGAAGCTCGGCGAAACGAGTTGCAGGACCCGGTGCCCCGGCTCGACGGCGAGGGTTTCCCGGAGTTCCGCGAGCAGGTCCGGGATGCCTTCGTAGCTCAGCGGCACGCCTTTGGGGCGGCCGGTGGAGCCGGAGGTGTACACGACGTACGCGAGGTTGAGCGGCGACGGACGCTGGGGTGGCGCACCGGGTTCGCCGTCCTCGGCGTCCAGCAGGAGGACGGGAACGTCGTCAGGCAGGCGGCCGGCGAGATCCGTGGTGGTCACGACCAGCGCCGGGGCCGCGTCGGCGAGCAGGTAGGCCAGCCGTTCGTCCGGATAGGACGGATCGATCGGCAGGTACGCCCCGCCCGCCTTGACCGTGCCGAGGAACGCGGCGATCAGCTCGGCCGAGCGGGGCAGCGCGATCCCGGCGATCCGCTCCGGGCCGACGCCGCGCGCCGCGAGCCGTTCCGCCAGGCGTTCCGCCCGCGCGTCGAGCTCGGCGTAAGTCCACTCCACCGCGCCGTCGACCAGCGCGATCCCGTCGGGGGTGCGGGCCACCTGTGCCTCGAACAGCTCGGGCACCGTCGACGGCGTGGCGTGCGAAGCGCGTTCACGCCAGCGGGCCGCCATGGCTTCCCTGTCCTCCGGCGTCAGCAGGTCAACGGCGATCGGCTGGGCGGGATTCTCCGTCATGGCACGGAGAACGGCCGTCCAGCGGGTTGCCAGCGCGCTGACGGTCGCCGGGTCGAACAGGTCGGTGGCGTACTCGATCAGGCCGGTCATGCCTGCCGGCACACCGGATTCGTCGTGGGTCTCGGTCAGGCTCAGGAACAGGTCGAGCCGGGCGACGGCGGGCGTGGTGAAGTCGAGACGGCTTTCCAGCCCGGGGAACGCGAACCGCGCGCCCTCGGTGTTCTGCAACGCGAACGCGATCTGGAACACCGGATGGTGCGCCGTCGACCGTTGCGGGTTCAGCCGCTCGACGAGGTATTCGAACGGGACGTCCTGGTGTGCGTACGCGGCGAGGCTGGTCTCTCGCACTTGCGCGAGCAGTTCGGCGAAACTGGGGTCGCCGCTGGTGTCGGTGCGGATCACCAGTGTGTTGACGAACAGGCCGACGAGGTCGTCGAGCCGGTGCTCGACGCGACCGGCGACGGGGGAGCCGACGGCGATGTCGGTGCCCGCGCCGAGGCGGGTGAGCAGTGCGGCGAGGCTCGCGTGCAGCACCATGAACAACGTCACGTCATGCCTTCGCGCGAGAGCGAGCAGTGCGCGGTGCAGCTCGGCGTCGAGTCCGAAGTGGACGGTGTCGCCGGCGTACGAGGCGATGGCCGGGCGCGGCCGGTCGGCAGGCAGGCCGATCCGGTCGGGGAGACCCGCCAGCTGCCCCGTCCAGTACTCGAGTTGCCGGTACAGCGGGCTTTCCGGATCGTCGCCGGAGCCGAGGGCTTCCTGGTGCCAGAGCGTGTAGTCGGCGTACTGGACCGGCAGCGGTGCCCAGCCGGGAGCGTCGCCGTCGCGGCGGGCCGCGTAGGCGGTGCCGAGGTCACGAGCGAGCGGGGCCAGCGACCAGCCGTCGGCGGCGATGTGGTGCAGCACCAGGACGAGGATGTGCTCCCCGGGGCCGCTCGCCAGGAGTTCGGCGCGGACCGGCAGCTGGTTCGCGAGGTCGAACTCGTGGTGCGCGGCCGACTCGACCAGTGCTTCCACGGTGCCCGGAGCGGACCCGGTGGCGTCCCGGACCGTCAGGACCGGGACGGCGTCGGCGATCAGCTGCCGTGGTTCCCCGTCTACCTCGGGGAACATCGTGCGGAGCGCCTCGTGGCGCCCGGCGACGTCGGCCACGGCCCGCCGCAGGGCCGGGACGTCGAGCGGCCCGAGCAACCGGACCGCGAGCGGGATGTTGTACGTCGCCGAAGGCCCTTCCAACCGGGTGAGGAACCACAGGCGGCGCTGGGCGAACGACAGCGGGAGCGGTTCGGGCCGGTGTCGCGGGGCCAGCGGCGGCCGGGCGGGCCGGTCGTGGTCGAGATGCCGGACGAGACCCGCCACCGTCGGGGCGTCGAACAGCGCGCGGACGGGCAGTTCGACGTCCAGCGCAGCGCGGATCCGGCCGACCAGGCGGGTGGCGAGCAGCGAATGCCCGCCCAGGTCGAAGAAATCCTCGTCGACGCCGACCCGCGGCCGGTCGAGTACCTCGGCGAACAGCCCGCACAGCAGTGCCTCGCGCTCGCCGTCCGGCCCGTGCCCACTGTCCGAAGTGGACTCCGGGGCGGGCAGCGCTGGCCGGTCGAGCTTCCCGTTGGCGGTGAGCGGCAGCCGGTCCAGCACGACCAGCGCCGAGGGCACGAGGTACTCGGGCAGCCGGTCGGCCAGGTGGGAACGCAGGCTCGCGAGGTCGGCGGCGTGGCCGGCTTCGGGCACCAGGTAGCCGGCGAGACGCCGTCCGGTCGTGTCCTCGCGCACCACGACGGCGGCCTGGGCCACCCCGGGCGCGGTGGCCAGCACCGCTTCCGCCTCGCCGGGTTCGACGCGGAACCCGCGGATCTTGACCTGATCGTCGGCCCGGCCCGCGAACTCCAGCTCGCCCGCCCGGTTCCAGCGCACCACGTCGCCGGTCCGGTACATGCGGGAACCGGGCGGCCCGAAGGGATCCGCGACGAACCGCGACGCGCTCATTCCCGGCTGCCCGGCGTATCCGCGGGCGAGGCCGTGACCGCTGACGTACAGCTCCCCGGGTGCCCCCGGTGGCACCGGCTCCAGCCGGGCGTCGAGCACCCGCAGGCCGGTGTCGTCCATCGGGCCGCCGATCGGGACGCCGTGTTCCGGTGGGCGGCGCACGAAATGCCGCGTCGCGAACACCGTCGTCTCGGTGGGTCCGTACCCGTTGACGACGGTCAGCCCGGGATGCGCCGCGAGCACCCGGCGCACGGCCGCCGCCGGGACGACGTCGCCACCGGTCCACACCTGAGCGACGTTCGCGAAGCAGCCCGGCCGTTCCTCGCTCATCAGGCCGAACAGGCCCGCGGTCAGCCACAGCGCGGTCACCCCGTGCCCGGCGATGTCCTCGGCGAGCACGGTGGTGTCCAGCGGCCCCCGCCTGCCGACGACAACCGTGCCACCGCGGAGCAGCGGCACCCACAGTTCGTACGTCGTCGCGTCGAACATCTGCGGTGAGTGCAGGAGGACCCGGCGATGCGCGTCGCCCCAGCACGTGTCCCGCGCGAGGCTCGTGACGGCGCGCTGAGGCACGACGACGCCCTTGGGCACGCCGGTGGAGCCGGAGGTGTAGAGCACGTAGGCCGTGTTGTCGCCGGTGACCCGCGACGGGAGTCCCGCCGCGGTGGGCCGGTCGGGGATTTCGAGGGCCCACACCGCGGCGGACGGGGCCAGCCGCCGTGCCCGGCCGGTTTCCCCCGCCGGGGCGACGATCGCCGAGACCCCGGAGTCCGCGAGGAGGTGCCGCAGCCGCGCGTCGGGATGTTCCGGGGCGACCGGGACGTACGCGCCGCCCGCCTTCAGCACCCCGAGCACGACGGCGACCAGGTCGGCCGAGAGGGGCATCAGGACGCCGACACGGTGTTCCGGGCCGACTCCGAGCGCGGCCAGTTCCCGCGCGACGTGGTTCGCCCGCGCGTCGAGCGCGCGGTAGGACAGGGTGCCGTCTTCGGACACGACGGCGTCGGCGTCCGGAGTGCGCTGTGCGTGCTCCTCGAACACCTCGGCCAGCGAAAGGCTGCCTGGCGACGTCGCGGGGCTGGTCAGCAGCCGGTGGTGTTCGGCGCGGGTGAGGAGCGCGGCCCGGCCGATCGGGCGGTCGGGATGGTCCGCGAGGTCACGCAGCAGCCGGTGCCAGCGGGCGGTGAGCCCCTCGACGGTTTCGCGGTCGAACAGGGCGGTCGCGTATTCGGCGAAGCCGGAGATCCCGGCCGGCGCGCCCGCCGCGTCGAACGTCTCGGTGAGGTTGACGAACAGGTCGAACCGCGACACGGCGGCGGGGGCGAACGCGGCGCTGCTTTCCGTTCCGGGGAAGTCGAAGCGGGCTTCCTCGTTGTTCTGCAGCGCGAGCGAAACCTGGAACAGCGGGTGGTGCGCGGGTGAGCGCCGCGGGTTGAGCTTCTCCACCAGGTACTCGAACGGGAGGTCCTGGTGGGCGTAGGCGGCGAGGCCGGTTTCCCTTGCCCTGGCCAGCAGCTCGGTGAACGACGGGTCGCCCGAGGTGTCCGTCCGCAGGACGAGGGTGTTGACGAAGAACCCGACCAGCGCGTCGAGCGCGTCGTCGGTGCGGCCGGCGACCGGCGTGCCGATCGGGATGTCGGTGCCAGCGCCGAGACGGGTCAGCAGCGCGGCGAACCCCGCTTGCAGCACCATGAACAGCGTCGCGTCGTGGCGGCGGGCGAGGGTACGCAGCGCGCGGTGCAGCTCGGCGTCGAGTCCGAAGTGGACGGTGTCGCCCGCATACGACGCGGTGGCCTGCCGCGGCCGGTCGGCCGGCAGGTCGATGTGGTCGGGGAGACCGGCGAGCCGGTCCGTCCAGTACGCCAGCTGGTGGTGGAGAACGCTGCCGGGGTCCTTTTCGGACCCGAGGACTTCTCGTTGCCACAGCGTGTAGTCCGCGTACTGCACGGGCAGCGGCGGCCAGCCCGGCGCGACGCCGTCGAGGCGGGCGCGGTAGGCCGTGCCGAGGTCACGGGCCAGCGGCGTCAGCGACCAGCCGTCGGCGGCGATGTGGTGCAGCACCAGTACCAGTACCTGTTCCTCGCCGCGTACCAGCAGTTCGGCGCGGATCGGCAGCTCGGTGGCGAGCGCGAAGCCGCGGCTCGCGGCGGCGGTGATCGCGGAGGCGACGTCCTCGACCTCGCGCACCGTGAGCACCGGGACTGCCGGTACGACCCGTTGCGTCGCTTCGCCCGACGTCTCCGCGAAGACCGTGCGGAGGCTTTCGTGCCGCTCCGCGACGTCGGCCAGCGCGGCACGCAGCGCCTGGCGGTCGAGCGGGCCGGTCAGCCGGACGGCGAGCGGGACGTTGTACGTCGCCGATGGGCCTTCCAGCTGCGACAGGAACCACAGCCGCCGCTGTGCGAAGGACAGTGGCACGGTTTCGTCGCGGGGGACCGGCTTCAGCGGTGGCCGGGCGACCTCGTCGCCGAGGTGGGGGGCGAGGCCCGCCACGGTCGGGTGATCGAACAGATCGCGCACGGAGATCTCCGCGCCCAGCACCGTGCGGATCCGGCTGACCAGGCGGGTGGCGAGCAGGGAATGCCCGCCCAGGTCGAAGAACCCGTCGTCGGCGCCGACCCTGGACAGGCCGAGCACCTCGGCGAACAGCCCGCAGAGCAGTTCCTCGCGGGGAGTGGCGGGCTGCCGCGAACCGCCCGCGGCGTCCTGGACGGGGGCGGGCAGCGCCCGCCGGTCGAGCTTGCCGTGCGCGCCCATCGGGAGCCGGTCGAGGACGACGAACGCCGAGGGGACCATGTAGTCCGGCAGCCGCTCGGCGAGGTAGCGGCCGAGGTGCCCGGTCAGCTCGCCGAGCTGGTGGGAGCGCGCCGGATCGTTCGCGTACGAGGAGAGGGGGACGTCCGCGAGCGCGGGCGGCGGGAGGTCCGGGGCGGCAGGGCCCCGGGTGAAGACGTAGTCGGTCCGGCCGTTCGCGCCTGCCGACCAGCGCGCCGTGACGTGCCAGCCGAGCCGTTCACCGTGTTCGAACACGTCCTCCGGATCGGGGACTTCGGGCCCGGGCGAGGTGTTCAGCGCGTCCAGCGCACCGGTTTCGTCGGCCGACGCCCAGGCCCGTTCGGCCCGCATCTCCGTCCACACGCGACGGTCGGGGACGCCTTCCAGCCGCACCCGCCGTTCGTGCTCCGGTGGCCTCAGTTCGTCCAGAGTGGACACATCGGCGCCCCAGCGCAGCACGGTTTCGGCCGGTGGCGCGACCGGCGGGATCTTGTGCAGGACCGCCGCGTAGCGGTAGCGCGTAAGCTCGTTGTGCGCGCGGCCCCGCTTGAGCCGGATCCGGTAACCGCCGACGTCGCCGAGCCGGGCGCCGAGCGCGGCGAAGAACTCCGGATCGACGAGGAGTTCCTTCTCCAGCAACAGGCTCTGCTCGATGGTGCGCCGCAGCGCGACCCGGTCGCGGCCCCGCGCCGACCGCAGTTCCACCGCGGTGCGGAACACCCGGTTCAGCGCGCGCACCCGGACGTCGCCGACGTACACCGAGCCGCCGGGCGCGAGCACGCGGACGGCCGCGCGGAGGACCTCGGTCAGGTAGCCCGCGTTCGGGAAGTACTGGACGACCGAGTTGAGGACGATCGTGTCGAAGAAACCCGCCGGGATCCCGGTCCAGTCGTCGGCGGCCTGGTGCCGCAGGGTGACCCGGCCCGCCGGTTCCGTTTCGAGCCGGGTGCGCAGCGCGTCGATCGCCTCCGCCGAGAAGTCCGTCCCCCAGTACTCCTCGCAGCGCGGCGCGAGTTTCGCCAGCAGCAGTCCCGAGCCGACGCCGATTTCGAGGACCCGCCGCGGGGCGAGCGCGGCGATTTCGGCCACCGTGGTGTCCCGCCATTCGGTCATCTCGCCGAGCGGGATGGGCGCGCCGTCGTAGCTGGAGTTCCAGCCGGAGAAGTTCTCCCCGAGCGGGACGCGGTCCGCGTCCCGGTAGACGGAGGTGTAGATCTCCCGCCATTCGGCGACCTGGTGCCCGGGCAGCGCGGCGGGGGCCTCCCGGTCGCGCGGGACGACGTAGGCCACCAGCCGCTTGCCCGCGGCGCCGTCCTCCCGCACCACGACCGCCGCCTGCGCCACCTCCGGATGCCCGGTCAGCGCGGCCTCGATGTCGCCGGGTTCGATCCGGAACCCGCGGAGTTTCACCTGCTGGTCCACCCGGCCGACGAACTCCAGCGCGCCGTCGGGCCGCCAGCGCACGAGATCGCCGGTGGCGTACATCCGTTGTCCCGGCGGGCCGGACGGATCGGGCACGAACCGGGTGGCGGTCAGCCCGGGGGAGCGGGTGTAGCCGCGCGCGAGCCCGCCGCCCGCGAGATACAGCTGCCCGACCGCGCCGGGCGGCAGGAGGCGGAGCCGCTCGTCGAGTACGTAGCCGCGGGTGTTCTCCATCGGCTTCCCGATCGGCACCCCGTCCTCCGGCCGGTAGTCGCGGCCGAGCCGGTGAAAGGTGGCGAAGGTGGTGGTCTCGGTCGGGCCGTACACGCTGATCACCGACGTGCCGGGACAGCTGTCGAGCACCCGGCGGAACGCGCGTGGTGAGCCTGCCTCACCGCCGGTCCACACCTCGGCGAGCCCGGCGAAGCAGCCGGGGTCGTCCTCGGCGAGCATCCGGAACAGCCCGGTGGTCAGGAAGACCGCGGTGATCCGGCCGCCGCCCGCGTAGCGGCGCAGCAGGGCGGCGTCGACGTCGCCGGGCGCGAGCACGGCGCGGCCGCCGGACAGCAGCGGCACCCACATCTCGTAGGTGGAGGCGTCGAACGCGTGCGGGGAGTGCACCAGGATCCGCCGGTGCGCCTGCCCGGTCCACGTGCTGTCCGCGGCGAACTCGGCCACGGCGCGGTGGGTGACCTCTACGCCCTTCGGCGCGCCGGACGAGCCCGAGGTGTACATGACGTAGAGCAGCGAGTCCGGATCGATCTTTTGCGGGAGGGCGACTCCCGGCTCAGGCGGCTCGTCGGTGTCCGCGGCCAGCGCGCGGTGCTCGGCCACGACCTCGTGTGTGGCGGTCGTCCGGTCGACGAGCAGCAGCGGCGTCCGTGCGTCGGCCAGCACGCTCCGCAGGCGCGGCAAGGGATAACGCAGGTCGAGCGGGACGTACGTGCCGCCCGCCTTCGCCACCGCGAGCACCGCGACGATCAGCTCGGCCGACCGCCGCATCAGCACCGCGACCGGCGTCTCCGGCCGCACTCCCGCGGCCACGAGCCGCAGGGCGAGCCGGGTGGCCCGCGCGTCGAGTTCCGCGTAGGACAACGTTGTCCGATCCGACTCGACGGCGGTTTCCCCCGGGGTCGCGGCCGCCTGCGCGGCGAACAGGTCTGGCAGGCTCGACGGCGGCACGGGCCGGGTCGCGCCGTGCCGTGCTGCCAGCAGCGCGCGGTCGGCGTCGTCGACCAGGCGCAGGTCGCCGACCCGGCCGCCGGCGCCGTGCTCGGCGATGGCGGTCAGCGTGCGCAGCAGCCGCTCGTGGTGGCGGTCGAGTTCGTGCCGCGAATAGCGGCCGGGGTGGGCGTCGGTGTCGAACCGCAAGCCGCCGTCCGCGGTGGGATAGCAGAGCACCGACAGGTCGTCGACCGGCATCAGCGAGCTGTTGCGCAGGTCCGCCGTGATCCCGGCGAAGGAGTACCGCGCCTGGAACGGCACGGAGTTGACGATCGGCCCGAAGAACGGCCCGCCGCCGTGCCGGACGAGGTCACGGCGGACGTCCTCGCCTCGGTACCGCTGGACCGCGATGGCGGCGCGCACCTCGGCCGACACCGCGCCGGCGAGCTCGGCCCAGGTCCGGCCGGGGTCGACGGCGACGCGGATCGGCACCACGGTGGAGGCCATCGTGGGCACCGTCCTGCCGAGCGGAGTGGCGCGCCCGGCCACCGCCATGCTCAGCAGCACGTCGTCGTCTCCGCGCATCCGCGCCAGGTAGGCCGCGGTCACCGCCAGGACGAGCCGGAACCAGCGGGTACCCGCGTCCGACGCGGCCCGCTCCAGCCCCGCGAACACCGACGGCGGCAGCGACGTGGTCCGGCGCACGACGTCGTGGGCCAGCCTGCCGCCCGCGGAGAGGTACGTCGGCCCGGAGATGCCGGCCAGCCGGTCCGCCCAGTACTTCCCGGCCTCGGCGAACTCGGCCGACTCCCGGTAGGCGGCGTCCTCGGCGAGGTAATCGCCGAAGGAGCCGAACGGGCTTTCGCCGGCGGGCTCCCCGGCGAGAAACCGGGTGTACAGCTGGGCGAGCCGTTCGCTGAACAGGTTCAGCCCGAAGCCGTCGATGACGATGTGGTGGAACCCGAGGTAACAGCGGAACCGGTGCGGGGAAAGGGCGAGCAGCGCGAAATCGGCCAACGGTCCACTGTGGAGGTTCCACGGCTCGGCCAGCCGCGCCCTGATCCACGCGTCGGCAGCGGCGTCCGGGTCGGGCGTGTCGCCGAATTCGACGAGCGGCAGCGCGACCTCCGCCGGTTCGTGGACGGCCTGGCGGACGTCGTCCCCGGTTTCGGTGAAGGTGACACGCAGGCCGTCGGCCTCGGCGAGCGTACGGTTCAGCGCCCGGCGCAGGACGTCGTGGTCCACCGCGCCGCCGAGGTCGAGGTAGAGCCCCAGATGGTAGGCCGGGTTGCCGGGGTCGGCCCGGCTCGCGTGCCAGATCTCCCGCTGGGCGGCCGAAAGCGGTACAGGTGTGGTCAACGAGATCCCCCCTCGTCAAGCTGTTACAGGCGCAGCGGCAGCGCGGCCAGCCTGCGCATGCCCGGATGTGGTTGCTGCCATACGAGTTCGGACTCCTCGACGGCGAGCGCGAGGTCCGGGTACTTCCGCAGCAGCGCGCCGAACGCGACCTCGCCCTCTTCCCTGGCCAGCCCGGCACCGAGGCAGTAGTGCGGCCCGTGGCTGAAGCCGACGTGCTGCTCGCCGCGGAACTCGTAGGTGCGGGTGATGTCCAGCCGGTCCGGTTCGGGGAACCGCCGCGGATCCCGGTTGGCGCCGGGCAGGATCGCCATCACCCGCTCGCCCGCGGCGATCGGCACCCCGCCGAGGTCGAGGTCGACCGTGGCGTGCCGCGGCCGGGTCAGCATGACCGGCGTGCACCACCGCATCAGCTCGTGGATCGCCTTCGGCAGCAGCGAGAGGTCCGAGCGCAGCAGGGAAAGCTGGTCGGGATGGGTGAGCAGCGCGGCGGTGCCGGTGCCGATCAGGTACGACGTCGTCTCGTGCCCGGCGACACCGAGGTCGAGCAGCAGCATGACCAGCTCGGTGTCGCTGAGCCGGTCGCCGTCCTCGTCCTGGGCGCGGATCAGCGCGTCGATCAGGTCGTCGCCGGGCTCGGCCCGGCGCCGCGCGACGAGCTCCCCGATCTGCCCGACCATCGCGCGCATCGCCTCGGCGAGCGTCATAGCGCCGGGCTTCACGTGCCACATCGCCGCGTGGCTCCATTCGAGCCACAGTGGACGGTCGGCCTCCGGGACGCCGATCAGGTCGCAGATCACCGTCAGCGGCAGCGGGTGCGCGAAGTGCTCGATGAGGTCGACTACGCCGTTCTCGGCGTGTTCCGGGAGCGCGTCGAGCAGTTCCTCGGTGGCTTTCTCGATCCGGGGCCGCAGTTCCGCGATGCGCCGCGCGGTGAACGCACGCGACGCCAGCTTCCGCAGCCGGGGATGGCCCGGCGAGTCGAGCTCGGCCATGCTGGCGCTCAGGTACGGGCGGACGATCTCCTCGTCGATGCCGATCGCCACCATGCCCTCGACACGGCGGTCGGGGACCGCGCCGCCGGGCACCGACGCCGGGTTCACCACGAACCGCGGGTCGTCGAGGATGGTGCGGACCTCGGCGTCCCGGACGAACATCCAGCACGGCTCGCCGTCGAGAAAGGTGCCCTTCACCGCGGGCCCCGCCTCGCGCAGCCGCGCCGTCGTGGCGTACGGGTCGGCTTGAAATTCCGGCCCCAGCAAGGAAAAGGTGGACTCCGGCGTGGTGGTCATGGTGCTCTCCGTCTCCGGTTCCCGCGCGGGGTTCATGTCTCTTGGCGCGCGTGGCGGCCCAGCCGCAGCCGGACCGCGTCCGGGCGCAGGGACGCCTTGACCGCGGGCCGCACCACGGCGCCGGGCTCGGGGCGCAGCCGCCAGGTGCCGAGGATGCGGGCCAGCGCGATGGCCGACTCGGTGTGCGCGAACTCGTCGCCGATGCACTTGCGGCTGCCGCCGCCGAAGGGCACGTAGCCGCCCTTGGGCAGATGGTCGGACGCGCCGGGCAGCCAGCGGTCCGGCCGGAACTCGTGCGGTTCGGGGTAGAGGTCGGGCCGGTGGTGGATGACGTACGGGCTGTAGAAGAGGTTCGACCCTTCGGGAAGCCGCTGGCCAAGCACCTTGGACTCGGTGCGCAGCCGCCGGTGGAAGATCCACACCGGCGGGTACATGCGCAGGGCCTCGGTGAGCACGCGGCGGGTCAGGGCGAGCTTGCCGACGTCGGCGAGGCCGATGTTCTCGCCGGGCAGCGCACGCGCCTCCTCGCGGATGCGGTCCTGCAGGTCCTCGTCGCCCGAGACCAGGTGCAGCGCCCAGGCCAGCAGGCTGGCCGTGGTCTCGGTGCCCGCCATGAACACCGTCAGCACCTGGGCGTGCACCTCCTCGTCGGTGAGCGCGTCGCCGTGTTCGTCGGTGCTCTCCAGCAGCATGGACAGCATGTCGCCGTGGTCGCGGCCGCTGCGGCGGTAGTCGGCGATCAGGTCGGTGACGGTCCGGTTCATCCGCGCGATCGAGGCGTCGAAGCGCCGCCCGGCCGCGGTCGGGACCCAGCCGAGCCCGGACATGCGCGCGAACAGCTTGTGCCGTGCGCCGTCCATGATGTTCGTGAGGTCCTCGCGGACCTGGGCGACCGTCCGTTCGCCGAGCGAGGAGCTGAACATCGTGCGCGCGGTGACCCGCATCGCCAGCCGCTGCATCTCGCCGACGCCGTCGAGGACCCGGTCTTCGGACCAGGACTCCGACACCGCGCGGATCTCGGTGTCCATCAGCGCGGCGTACTGGTCGAGGCGCTGATGGTGGAACACCGGCTGGACGAGCCTGCGCTGCCGTTTGTGCGGCTCGTGCGGGGCGACCACCAGCCCGTCCTGGACGATCAGCCGGGTCGCCTCGTCGAAGGTGCCGCCCTTGTCGAACGTGCGGCCGTCCTGCAGCACGTGGTGGGTCAGCTCGGGGTCGCACAGCATCCACACCCGCACCGTGCCCAGCCGTAGCCGCACGAGATCGCCGTATTTCGGCAGGCTTTCCAGAAAGCCCAGCGGATCCCGCCACAGCCGGACGATATGCCCGAGGCCGCCCCAGGAGCCTGGAATGGTATCCAGTGTGTAATTGCGGTCTTTCCCGCGCACGACCGCCTCCGATCAAGGATTTGACACGGCGGCGAGTGTAGCGAAGACGCGGCGGGTCGTCGAGTTTCGGAAAGCGCTTAATTCATTACCCGGTCAAGTCTTCCGCCCGCCGGGCGGGTAAGTCCGGTGTGTGCCGGAGCGGTCGCTGGGCTGTCCGGATGAAATCCGGCCGGGCGGCTTGTCTTGATCCACATCCGGTGCCTATCGTCGGGTGATCGTGCTGGGGGTGGATAATTTCCCGCATGTGGGCGGGGTTTGCTTGTCCGGCAACGAGGCTGGTATGGTGCGGCTGAGGCCGTAGGTGGGGCGGCACTCGGGCGGTGCCGGGTCGTGGCATCGCTGGGGGGTTTGGTGACAAGTTGTCCTTCCTCTGGCGCGCCGTTCGCGGTGTGACATTTTTTGTCATACCTCGTGGGGGAAAGGAATGTCATCAATGCGTTTCGCGAGTTGCTGATCCCGATGTCGACGAGTGGTGACGACGACGATCCGATCGCCGTTGTCGGCATTTCCTGCCGATTTCCCGGCGCACGCGGACCGGCGGAATTCTGGCGTTTGCTCCGCGCGGGTGCGGACGCGGTTTCCGAAGTGCCGGGGGAACGGTTTCCCGAGAGTTCGCTCGCCGGTGCCGGATTGACCGCCGAACAGGCGAGCGCGGTCCGGTACGGCGCATTTCTCGACCGGGTCGACGAGTTCGACGCCGGGTTCTTCGGCATCTCCCCCCGGGAGGCCGCCGCGATGGACCCGCAGCAGCGGCTCGCGCTCGAACTGGGCTGGGAGGCGCTGGAGGACGCGGGCCTCGGTCCCGCCGCGCGGCGGGAGCGCACCGGAGTCTTCGTCGGCGCCGCCTCCGGCGACTACGCCGTGCTGCTCGACCGGCTCGGCGCCGCGGCCAGGACGGCGCACACCTTCACCGGCACCCAGCGTGGCGCGATCGCCAACCGGCTGTCGTACTTCCTCGGCCTGTCCGGCCCCAGCTACGCCGTGGACGCCGGGCAGTCCTCCTCGCTGGTCGCCGTCCACCTGGCCGCCGAGAGCCTCCGGCGCGGGGAGTGCGCGCTCGCGCTCGCCGGCGGGGTCCAGCTGAACCTCCTGCCGGAGAACGCGTTCGCCGCCGCCCGGTTCGGCGCGTTGTCGCCCAGCGGCCGGTGCCGCACCTTCGACGCGGCGGCCGACGGCTTCGTCCGGGGCGAGGGCGGCGGGCTGGTGCTGCTCAAGCCGCGCTCGCGGGCGCTCGCCGACGGCGACCCGATCCACTGCCTGCTGCGCGGCAGCGCGGTCAACAACGACGGCGGCGGCGACGCCTTCGCCGTGCCGGACGGCGCGGCACAGCAGGAGGTCCTGCGGCTCGCGTACGAGCGGGCGGGACTGGACCCGGCCCTCGCGGGGTACGTGGAACTGCACGGCACCGGGACGAGGGTCGGCGACCCGATCGAGGCCGCGGCGCTCGGCGGGGTGCGCGGCCGCCGGTGCCCGCCGCTGCGGGTCGGTTCCGTCAAGACCAACCTCGGGCACCTGGAGGCCGCGGCCGGGATCGCCGGGCTGCTGAAGACCGTGCTGTGCCTGAAGAACCGGCTGCTGGTGCCCAGCCTCCACTTCACCACCCCGAACCCGGCGATCCCGCTCGACGAGCTGAACCTGCGGGTCTGCACCGAGACGGCCGGATGGGACGGTACCGACGGCGAGCGCGTCGCCGGGGTCAGCTCCTTCGGCGTCGGCGGCACGAACTGTCACGTCGTCCTGTCCGACGCGGCGCCCGTTCCGGCACCGGTGAGCCCGGCGCGCGAACCCGCCGGAGTGCTGCCCTGGGTGGTGTCCGCTGCCTCCGCCGGGGCGCTGCGAGCCCAGGCGGGCCGGCTGCGCGAGGTCGTGCGCGAGGACCCGCGTGACGTCGCTTTCTCGCTGGCCACCACCCGTACCCCGTTGCCCGTGCGCGCGGTGCTGATCGCCGGGGACCGGGCCGGGTTCGAAGACGCGCTCGACGCCGTCGAGCGGGGCGAGCCGCATCCCGCGGTGGCCGGCGGGGTGGCGGGGGACGCCGGGCGGATCGCGTTCGTCTTCCCCGGCCAGGGCTCGCAGTGGGCCGGGATGGCCGCCGGGCTGCTGGACACCTCGCCGGTGTTCGCCGCGGAGATCGCCCGCTGCGCCGCGGCCCTGGAGTCCTATGTGGACTGGTCGCTCGTCGAGGTGCTGCGGGACGGCGAAAGCGTGCTCGACCGCGTCGAGGTCGTCCAGCCCGCGTTGTGGGCGATGATGATCGGGCTGGCGGCACAGTGGCGCGCGTTCGGGGTGCGTCCCGAGGCGGTGGCCGGCCACTCCCAGGGCGAAATCGCCGCGGCGTACGTGGCGGGCGCCTTGTCACTGGAGGACTCCGCGAAGATCGTCGCCCTGCGGTCGCGGGCGCTGACCGCGATCGACGGCACCGGCGCGATGGCCGGGATCGAGCTGCCCGCGGCCGAGGTACGGGCCGCCATCGGCGGTTCGCTCACCGTGGCCGCCGAGAACGGTCCGTCCTCGACCGTGGTCGCGGGCCCGCCCGGTGACGTGCGCGGATTCGTCGCGGCGTGCACCGAGCGCGGTGTCCGTGCCCGGCTGATCCCGGTCGGGTACGCGTCGCACACCGAAGCCGTCGACGACCTGCGTGAGGCGTTGCTGCGCGAACTCGCCGACGTACGGCCGCGGTCGTCGGAGATCCCGTTCTACTCCACGGTCACCGGCACGGTGCTCGACACGGCGGGACTGGACGCGGAGTACTGGTTCCGGAACCTCCGGCGGCCGGTGCTGCTGCGCCCGGCGACCGAACTGCTGGCCGCACACGGGTTCCGCACGTTCGTGGAGGTCAGCGCGCATCCGGTGCTGACCACGGCGCTCCAGGGGGCGCACGGGGACGCCCCGGTCACGGTCGCCGGCACCCTGCGGCGCGGTGAGGGTGGGCGGCGGAGGCTGCTGACGTCGCTCGCCGAACTCCACGTCCGCGGGGTCGACGTCGACTGGTCCGCCGGACTGGATTTCGCCGGCGCCCGCCGGATTCCCTTGCCCGCCTATGCCTTCCAACGCCGCCGGCACTGGCTCGGCGCCGACGCGGCGCCGTCCGCGCCGTCGCCGTCGCCGTCGCCCGGTACGGACGCGCTGGGCCTGGTCCGCGCCACGGCGGCGGCCGTGCTCGGCCATCCCGGCCCGGCGGCGGTCGATCCGGCGCTGACGTTCAAGGCGCTCGGCTTCGACTCGGTCGCGGTCGCCGACCTCGCGAACCGGCTGAGCGGCACCCTCGGCAGACCGCTGTCGCCCGCGGCCGTGTTCGACCATCCGACCCCGGAACTCCTCGCCGCGTCACTCGGCGAACCGCCCCGTGTGGCGGCCGCGCGCACCGGGCCCGCCGACGGCGAGGCCGTCGCGATCGTCGGGATGGCCTGCCGCCTGCCGGGCGGGGCCGACTCGCCGGACCGGCTGTGGGACCTGGTGTCGCGGGGCGACGACGTGATCGGCCCGTTCCCCGGGGACCGCGGCTGGGATCTCGCCGCGCTGCACGATCCCGATCCCGACCGGCCCGGCAGCAGCCACACGCGGTCCGGCGGGTTCCTCGACGACGTCGCCGGGTTCGACCCGGAGTTCTTCGGCATCGCCCCGCGCGAGGCGCTCGCGATGGACCCCCAGCAGCGCGTGCTGCTGGAAACCGCATGGGAGGCCTTCGAACACGCCGGTGTCGACCCGCACGCGCTGCGCGGCGCGCCGGTCGGGGTGTTCGTCGGTGGCGGGGCCGGGGACTACGGGCCGCGGCTGCACGAAGGCGGGGAGGACGATTCGGGCTACCTGCTGACCGGCACCGCCGCCGGTGTCCTGTCCGGCAGGCTGGCCTACACCTTCGGGCTCGAAGGTCCCGCGCTCACCGTCGACACCGCCTGTTCCTCGTCGCTGGTGGCGACGCACCTCGCCGTGCGCGCGCTCCGGGCGGGGGACTGCGATCTGGCGCTCGCGGGCGGGGTGACGCTGATGCCGACGCCGGGGATCTTCGTCGAGTTCAGCAGGCAGCGCGGGCTGGCCCCGGACGGCCGGTCGAAGGCCTACGCCGCGGCCGCGGACGGCACCAGCTGGGCCGAAGGCACCGGGATGCTGCTGGTCGAACGGCTGTCGGACGCGCGAAGGCACGGGCACCGGGTGCTCGCCGTGATCCGTGGCTCCGCGATCAACTCCGACGGCGCGAGCAACGGCCTCACCGCGCCCAGCGGGCTCGCCCAGCAGCGGGTGATCACCGGCGCGCTGGCCGACGCCGGGCTCACCGCCGCCGAGGTCGGCGCCGTCGAAGGGCATGGCACCGGAACCGCGCTCGGCGACCCGGTCGAGGCGAGGGCGCTGCTGGCGACCTACGGACAGGCCCATCGCGGGGAGGAACCGGTGTGGCTCGGGTCGCTGAAGTCCAACCTCGGCCATGCCCAGGCCGCGGCGGGCGTGGCCGGGGTGATCAAGATGGTCCAGGCGCTCCGGCACCGGAAGCTCCCGGCGAGCCTGCACATCGACGCGCCTTCGTCCCATGTGGACTGGACATCCGGCGGGCTGCGCCTGCTGACCGAGGCCCGTGACTGGGAGTCCGGGCGTCCGCGCCGCGCGGGTGTCTCCTCGTTCGGGATCAGCGGGACCAACGCGCATCTGATCCTCGAAGAGGGCGACGGCGAAGAGCGGCGGGCGAACGGTGAGGCGGGTCCCGTGCCCTGGCTGGTTTCGGCCGCGACGCCGGAAGCCCTGCGGGCGCAGGCGAAACGGCTGCGCGAGTTCGTCGCGGGGAACCCGGACGTGAGTGCCGCCGACGTCGGGCTGTCCCTCGCGACGACCAGGGCCCGGCTCGCCTGCCGGGCCGTCGTCACGGGCGCGGACCGTGACGAGCTGCTCGCGGCGCTCGCTGCTGTGGAATCCGGCGACGAACCTCCGCGGCGGCGCGCGGACGGTGGCCGCGCGTTCCTGTTCGCCGGGCAGGGCGCGCAGTACCCGGACATGGGCCGGGCGCTCGCGGCGGGTTCCCCGGTGTTCGCGGCGGCCTTCGACGAGGTGTGCGCGCAGCTGGACGGGCAGCTGCCGAAACCGCTGCGCGAGGTGGTCTTCGGGGCGGGCGCCGAGCTGCTCGACCGCACCGAGTTCGCCCAGCCCGCGCTGTTCGCGCTGGAGACGGCGCTGTTCCGGCTGCTCGAACACCACGGCGCGAGGCCGGACGTGCTGGCGGGACATTCGATCGGCGAGATCACCGCCGCGCACGTGGCGGGGGTGTTCACCCTGCCGGACGCCTGCGCGCTGGTCGCGGCGCGGGGCAGGCTGATGCAGGCGGCGCCGTCCGGCGGCGCGATGGCCGCCGTCCGCGCGGACGAGGACGAGGTGCTGGCCGTCATCGGCGCGGTGGTCCCCGGCCGGGTGTGCCTGGCGGCGGTGAACGGGCCCGCGTCGGTGGTCGTGTCGGGCGACGCGGACGCGATCGGCCTGCTGGGCGGGTACTTCGCCGCGCAGGGCCGGGACTTCAAGCGGCTCCGGGTCAGCCACGCCTTCCATTCGTCCCATATGGACAGTGCGCGCGACGGCCTGCTGGCCGTCCTCGAGGGAATGTCCTTCCACGAGCCCGAAATCCCGATCGTGTCGACGGTGACCGGGCGGGAGGCGACACCCGGGCAGCTGTCCTCACCGGACTACTGGGCCGATCAGCTCCGCCTGCCGGTGCGTTTCGCCGACGCGGTCGCGACGCTCGGCGAGCGGGGCGTCACGACGTTCCTCGAACTCGGCCCGGACGGCACGCTGACCTCGATGCTGCCGGACCTGGCGTGCGTGCCGGTCCTGCGGCGCGACCGGCCCGCGGTGACCGAGGCGCTCGGGCATCTGCTGCTCGGCGGCGCCGCGCTCGACCCGGCGACCGTGTTCCCCGGCGGGCGCCGGGTGGAGCTGCCCACCTACGCCTTCCAGCGCCGCCGGTTCTGGCGCGAGGGCCCGGTGCGGGCCCCGGGATCGCTGTTCCGGCTCGGCTGGGCCGAGGTACCCGCCCCGGCGGCGTCCGGAGCGGCCGGTTCCGTGGTCCGCGTAGCCGAGGGTGGCGCGGCGGTGGTCGAGTCCGCGCACGCGGAAGCCCGCCGGGTGCTGGAACTCGTCCGGGAACGGCTTGCCGGGGACCGGCCGGGCCCCCTCGTCGTCGTCACCCGGGGTGCCGTCGCCACCGCGGACGAGGACGTCGATCCGGCGCAGGCACCGGTCTGGGGCCTGTTGCGGTCGGCCCAGTCGGAGTTCCCCGGCCGGTTCGTCCTCGTCGACGCCGACAGCGAGGTGACGTCCGCGGAGCTGGGCCGCGCGCTGGGCACCGGCGAACCGCAGCTCGCCCTGCGCGACGGCCGGATTCTCGTGCCCCGCCTGGCGGAAGCGGAGGCCGGCGACAACGGCCGTCCGTCCTTCGGGACCGGCACCGTGCTCGTCACCGGCGGTACCGGCGTGCTCGGCGCGACGCTGGCTCGTCACCTCGTCACCGAACACGGTGTCCGGCGGCTGCTGCTGACGGGCAGGCGGGGCGCGAACGCCGAGGGCGCCGCCGCGTTGTGCGCCGAACTCGCCGCGCTCGGCGCCGATGTGCGCGTCGAGGCCTGCGACGTCGCGGACCGCGCCCGGCTGGCGGCGGTCCTCGACACCATTCCGCCGGACCGGCCGCTGAGCGCGGTCGTCCACGCCGCGGGGGTACTGGACAACGCGCTGGTGCCGGACCTGGCACCCGGCCGGCTGGGCCCGGTGCTCGCCCCGAAGGTCGACGGCGCCTGGAACCTGCACGAACTGACCGCGGGGCTCGACCTCGCCGCGTTCGTGCTGTTCTCCTCGACCGCGGGCCTGCTCGGTCACGAAGGCATGGCGAACTACGCGGCGGGCAACGCGTTCCTCGACGCGCTGGCCTGGCACCGCCGCGCCCTCGGCCTGCCCGCGACGTCGCTGGCCTGGGGCCTGTGGGCCGCGGAAAGCGCGATGACCGGGCATCTGGGCGGCGCCGACCTGGAGCGGCTCGGCCGCTGGGGCATCAGCCCGCTGCCCCCGGCCCGCGCGCTCGCGTTGTTCGACTCGGCGGTGGCCTCGGGCGAGGCCGTCCTGGCCCCGATCGCACTCGACCCCGGCCGCCTGCGGGCGGGGGACGGGCTGCCCGCGCCGTTGCGGGGTCTCGCGGGCGGCCCCGCTGTCGAGTCCACTGTGGACACCGCGTGGGCGGTGGATCCGGCCTCCCTGTCCGCCGAGGAGCTGGAGCGGGAGCTGACCAGGATGGTGCGTGCGCAGACCGCCGTCGTGCTCGGCCACGAGGAGCCCGCCCGTGTCCCGCTCGACGCGGCGTTCAAGGACCTCGGATTCGGTTCGCTCGCCGCGGTCCAGCTGCGGGGCAGGCTGACCGCCGCGACCGGGTTCCCGCTGCCCGCCACGCTCGTTTTCGACCACCCTTCCCCGGCCGCGGTGGTGCGGTACCTGCGGCGGCTGGCCGCCCCGGAACCCGCCCCAGCCCTCGCGGCAGGGGACGGGGACCCGCTCGACGGGATGGACGCCATGAGCCTGGTGCGCATGGCGCTGGACACCGAACTTTCCGACTGAGGAGCTTGCCGCCCATGACCGCGTCTGCCGACCAGCTGGTCGAGGGCCTCCGGGCCGCGCTGAAGGAGAACGAACGACTTCGCGTGCGCAACCGGGAGCTGACCGCCGGGACCCGCGAGCCGATCGCGATCGTCGGTACCGGCTGCCGGTATCCCGGTGGCGTCGCGAACACACGGGACCTCTGGGAGGTCGTCGCCGGGGAACGGGACGTGATCACCGGCATGCCCGCCGGGCGTGGCTGGGATCTCGACGAGCTCTACCACCCCGACCCGTACGAGCCGGGCCGGTGCCACGCGCGGGGCGGCGGGTTCCTCGACGCCGCGGGCGAATTCGACGCGGCGTTCTTCGGGATCAGCCCGCTGGAGGCCGCGGCGATGGACCCGCAGCAGCGGCTCGTGCTGGAAACCGCTTGGGAGGCACTGGAAACGGCGGGCATCCGGCCCGGCGACCTGCGGGGCACGCCCGCCGGGGTGTTCGTCGGTGCGAGCGTCGGCGACTACGCGCCGCGCGAGATCCCGGAAGAGCTGGAAGGCCAGGTGCTGACCGGGAACGCGCTGAGCGTCGTGTCCGGCAGGCTGTCCTACCTGCTCGGGCTGGAGGGCCCCGCGCTCACCGTCGACACGGCGTGTTCCTCCTCGCTGGTGGCCCTGCACCTCGCGGTCCGCGCGCTGCGCCGGGGCGAGTGCTCGATCGCGCTCGCGGGCGGGTCGACGGTCATGTCGACACCGAACAACCTGATCGAGATGTCCCGCCAGCAGGTGCTCTCCGCCGACGGCCGGTGCAAGGCCTACGCCGCCGCCGCGGACGGCGCGGGATTCGCCGAGGGCGCCGGGATGCTGGTGCTGGAAACGCTTTCCCGGGCACGCGCCGCCGGGCACCCGGTGCTGGCGGTGATCCGGGGCACCGCGATCAACTCCGACGGCGCCAGCAACGGCCTCGCCGCGCCGCACGGTCCCGCGCAGGAGCGGGTGATCCGCGCCGCGCTGGCCGACGCGGAACTGGGCACCGGCGACGTCGACGTCGTCGAGGGCCACGGCACCGGAACCCGGCTGGGCGACCCGATCGAGGTGCAAGCGCTGCTGGCGACGTACGGCCGGGAACGGGTGCCGGAAAACCCGTTGTGGCTCGGGTCGGTCAAGTCCAACCTCGGGCACACCCAGGCCGCCGCCGGCGTGGCCGGGGTGCTCAAGATGGTGCTGGCGCTGCGGAACCGGTGGCTGCCGAAGACCCTGCACGTCGACGCGCCCTCGGACTACGTCGACTGGGACTCCGGCGGTGTGCGGGTACTGGAGTCCGGCCGCGCGTGGGCGGCGGCCGACCGGCCGCGCCGTGCCGCGGTGTCGTCCTTCGGCATCAGCGGCACCAACGCCCACGTGATCCTGGAGGAGGTTCCCGCCGAGGCGCCCGCGCCCGTTGCGCCTGCCGCGCCGCCGGTGGCGCTCGCGTGGCCGGTGTCGGCGAAGACGCCGGAAGCCTTGCGGGCACAGGCGGATCGGCTCGCGGAGCCGGTGGCGGCGCAGCCGGCGCGGGACGTGGCCTTCTCGCTCGCGGAGCACCGGTCGTCGTTCGAGCACCGTGCGGTCGTGCTCGGCGCGGACACCGGGGAACTGCTCGCCGGGCTGCGTTCGCTGGCCGGGGGCGAGGCGGGCGCGAACGTGGTGACAGGCCTCGCCCGTGACGTCGGCAAGACCGTTTTCGTCTTCCCCGGCCAGGGCGCGCAATGGGCGGGCATGGCGAAGGAACTGCTCGCGTCGTCGCCGGTGTTCGCCGCGCGGATCGAGGAGTGCGCCGCCGCGCTGGAGTCCTATGTGGACTGGTCGCTGACCGACGTGCTGGCGGGCGACGGCGAATCGCTGGAGCGGGTGGACGTCGTCCAGCCCGTGCTGTGGGCGGTCATGCTCGGGCTCGCCGAGCTGTGGATGTCGGCCGGGGTACGGCCCGCCGCGGTGCTCGGGCATTCCCAGGGCGAGATCGCCGCCGCGTGCGTCGCGGGCGCGCTCAGCCTCGAGGACGGCGCGAAGGTGGTCGCGCTGCGCAGCAAGATCGCCTCGCGGCTGGCGGGCGCGGGCGGCGGGCTCTGGCTGCCGCTGCCCGCCGACCGCGTCGAGGCCATGCTCCGGCAGTGGCCGGACCGGCTGTGGGTCGCGGTGGTGAACGGGCCGGACTCGACGGTCATCACCGGTGACGTCCCGGCGCTGGAGGAACTCGCCGCGCGGTGCACCCGCGACGGGATCGACTTCCGTACCTTCTCCGCCGCGTACGCTTCGCACTCGCCGCGCGTGGAGGTGTTGTACGAACCGCTGATGGAGGCGCTGGCGGGCATCACCCCGCGCCCGGCGGAAATCCCGTTCTATTCCACTGTGGACGTGGCCGCCGTGGACGGCACCGCGCTCGACGCCGAGTACTGGTACCGCAACATGCGTCAGCCGGTCCGGTTCGATCCGGCCGTCCGGCTGCTGCTCGGCGCCGGCTACGACGTGTTCGTCGAGCCGTCCGCGCATCTGGTGCTGGGCAACGCCGTCCGCGACATCGCCGCGTCCGCGGGTGCCGAGGCCACCGTCACCGGCACGCTGCGCCGGGGGCACGGTTCACTGCGGCAGTTCCTGTCGGCCGCCGCGGGCCTGCACGTCGCGGGCGGCGCCGTCGGCTGGTCCGCGCTGGTGCCGGGGGCGCGTGCGGTGGACCTGCCGACCTACGCCTTCCAGCACCGGTCGTTCTGGACGCGGCCCGCGCCGAAGGCCACCGGACGGTACGCCGACGGCCATCCGCTGCTGGACACCGTCATCCCGCGCCCGGACGGCGAAGGCTGGACGATGACCGGGCGGCTCTCGCCGGGCGAGCAGCCCTGGCTGGCAGGCTGTGACGGCGGGGCGGTCCTGCTGGAGCTGGCGATCGCCGCCGGCGACCGGGCGGGTTGCGACCGGATCGACGAGCTGACCGTCGAGACACCACTGGCCGTCGAGGCGGGCGGTCCGGTCGAACTGCACATCGCGGTGGACCCGGACGGCGAAGGCCGTTGGAATATCGCCGTGCACGCCCGGCGCGGCGAGGACTGGGTCCGGCACGCTTCCGGTGTGCTGAGCGCGGGCACCGGCCGGGCCGGGGTGCCCGAGCCGGACGGCGAGGGGGAGGCCGTCGAGCTGGCCGGGGACCGGTCCGCGGACGCGTTCGGCATCCACCCGGCACTGCTCGGTCCCGTGCTACGGCGTTTCGGCGGGCACGTCACGTTCACCGGCGTGGACCTGCGCGCGGCGGGCGCCGCCGTCGTCCGTGTCCACACCACCGATGTGTCCACTGTGGATGGAGCGGGGGCGCTGCTGGTCACCGACGAGTCCGGCACCCCGGTGCTGACCGTGGACTCCGTCGTCCCGCGCCCCGCGGCGCTTCCCGCGGCCAGCGGTTCGCTGTACCGGCCCGGCTGGATGCCGTTGTCCGGCGAGGCTCCCGAGCCCGGCCGGTGGCGGGTTCCCGGCGACGACCCGTGGGGCCTCGGCTCGGACGAGCACTCGCCGGTCACGGTCCTGCCGTGCTTCGGCGACCCGGACGGCGACGTGACCGGTCAGGCACATGACGTGTCGCGGCGGGTGCTGCGGCTGGCCCAGGAAACCCTTGCCGTCGAGCGTGGACGGCTCGTCGTGGTGACGCGGGAAGCCGTCGCCGCCGGAGACGGCGTCGTGGGTGATCTCGCGATGTCCCCGCTGTGGGGGCTGGTGCGCTCGGCGGCCTCGGAGTATCCGGGCCGGTTCCTGCTGGTCGACGTCGACCGGCGGGCCGGAGCCGACGACGTCCGCCGGGCGGTCGCGGTCGCGCTGGACCGGGACGAGCCGCAGCTCGCCGTCCGTGCCGGGCGGCGGTACGTCCCGCGCGTGACCAAGGCGGCCGAGGCGCACGACGTCGCTTTCCCTTCGGCGGGAACGGTTCTGGTCACCGGCGGCACCGGGGCGCTCGGCTCGCTGGTGGCACGCCGGCTCGTGGAGCGGCACGGGGTGCGCGGCCTGGTCCTGGTGAGCAGGCGGGGCCTCGCGGCCGCGGGCGCGGAAACGCTGCGAGACGAACTCGCCGCGCTGGGAGCGCGGGTGCGGGTCGTCGCGTGCGACGTGTCCGACCGGGCCGCGCTGGCCGGCGTGCTGGCGTCGATTCCCGACCTGACCGCCGTCGTCCACACGGCCGGCCTCATCGACGACGCGCCGTTGGCCGACATCACGCCGGACCGGCTCGCGGGCGTGTTCGGCCCCAAGGTCGACGCGGGCTGGCAGCTGCACGAACTCACCGCGGACCGGGACCTCGCGGCGTTCGTGCTCTTCTCCTCGTTCTCCGGGATCATCGGCAACGCGGGCCAGGCGGGTTACGCGGCGGCGAACACCTTCCTCGACGCGCTGGCGGCGCATCGCCGCGCACTCGGCCTGCCCGCGGTCTCCCTCGCCTGGGGGCTCTGGCGCACGGTGGCCGCCGGCGGTCTCACCGAGGCGGATCTGGTGCAGCTGAACAGGTCCGGCATCACCGCGATGACCGAGGAGCACGGGCTGGCGTTGTTCGACCGCGCGCTGGGCGTGGCCGAGACGGTGGTCGCGCCGGTCGACGTGGACCTCGCCGCGCTGCGGGACCGTGCCGCGTCCGGCGAGCTCCCGGTGGTGCTGCGGGGTCTGGTGCCCAGGCCCCGGCGGACGGTCGTGCGGCAGGCCGGAACCGGCGACTGGGACAGCCGGGAGCGGCTCGACGTGGCCGCCGAGTGGGTGCGCCGCCGCCCCGGCGTCACCCAGGCCGTAGTGGTGCCAAGGGAAAACGGGCGGATGGCGGCTTATGTCGTCGTCGAAGGTGACGCCGCGCTCGAGGCGCTTCGCGCGGAGCTGCCCGCTTACCTGACGCCGGACGCCGTGGTGACGACAGCCGCGACCCGCCTTCCCGACCCCGAACACGCTCCGGTGGGGGAGCGTCCGCCGGGCACCGCGCGCGAAGAGCTGTTGTGCGGGCTGTTCGCCGAGCTCCTCGGCCTCGCGTCGGTGAACGTCGACGACGGTTTCTTCGATCTGGGCGGGCATTCCCTGCTCGCGACCCGGCTGGTGAGCCGGATCAGGAGCGTGCTCGACACCGAGATCCCGGTGCGCGCGCTGTTCGAAACGCCCAGCGTGGCCGGGCTGGCCGGGCGGTTCGGCGATCCGGGCCGCGACCGCGCGGCGCTGGTGCCGGTGCCGCGGCCGGAGGTCGTGCCGCTGTCGTTCGCACAGCAGCGGCTCTGGTTCCTCTACGCGCTGGAAGGTCCGTCCGCCACCTACAACATCCCGCTCGTGCTCCGGCTGACCGGCGAAGTGGACGCCGGGGTGCTCCGCCAGGCGCTGGAGGACGTCGTCGGACGGCACGAAAGCCTGCGCACGGTCTTCCCGGACGTGGACGGCGAACCACACCAGGAGATCCTCGACGCCGCAAGCGTGTCCCTCGATTTCGATGTCGTCGAAGTCACCGAAGACACCGTCGAGGACGCGGTGGCGCGGGCGGCCACCCGCGGGTTCGACCTGGCCACCGACATCCCGCTCCGGGCGCGGCTCTGCGTACTCGGCGCGGACCGGTCGGTGCTGGTCGTGGTGCTGCACCACATCGCGGGCGACGGCTGGTCCGTCGGCCCGCTCGCGCGGGACCTCACCACCGCGTACACCGCCCGCCGAGCCGACGAACGTCCACAATGGACACCCTTGCCGGTGCAGTACGCGGATTACACGCTGTGGCAGCGGAACCTGCTCGACGAGCGCGGAAGTCTGCTGGCCGATCAGGTCGGGTACTGGACGGATCGGCTGGCGGGGATCCCCGAACAGCTCGACCTCCCGCTCGACCGGCCGCGGCCCGCGGTGTCGTCCTATGCCGGCGACCTGGCCCGGTTCACCCTCGACGCCGGGTTGCACGGGCGGCTCGTCGACCTCGCGCGCTCGGGTGACGCGACGGTGTTCATGGTGTTGCAGGCCGCGCTGGCCGCCCTGTTCACCCGGCTCGGCGCGGGGACGGACATCCCGCTCGGCGCGCCGGTCGCCGGCCGGACCGACGACGCGCTCGACGACCTGATCGGCTTCTTCGTCAACACCCTGGTACTGCGCGCGGACACCTCGGGCGATCCGTCGTTCACCGAGCTGCTGGCCAGGATCCGCGAGACGAGCCTGGCGGCCTACGCGCACCAGGACGTCCCGTTCGAGTACCTGGTGGAGCTGCTCAACCCGCAGCGCTCCACCGCGCATCACCCGCTGTTCCAGGTGGCGCTGGCGCTGCAGAACAACGAGCGCGGCCGGTTCGGGCCGCCGGGTCTCACCGCGAGCCTCGACGTCGCGTCGACCCGGACGTCGCGGTTCGACCTGTTCTTCAGCGTCACGGAGGAAACCGGCGCGGACGGCGAGCCCGACGGGGTGTCGGTCCTGGTCGAGTACGCCACCGACATCTTCGACGCCGAGACGGTCTCGACGCTGGTAGCCCGCTGGGAGCGGTTGCTGCGCGCGGTCGCCGCCGACCCCGCCGCGGCGATCGGCGACGCGGACATCCTCGCCCCGCGGGAACGGGCGGCCCTGCTCGCCCCGCCCGGGCCCGGCACCGCCGGACGCCTGCTGCCGGAACTGTTCGAGGAACACGTGCGGGAGCGGCCGGACGCCGTCGCGATCGTGTCCGGGGACACCCGGTGGACGTACGCGGAGCTGAACGCGCGGGCCAACCGCGTGGCCCGGTTGCTGCTCGACGGCGGGATCGGTCGCGAAGACCGGGTGGCCCTGCTGCTGCCGCGGTCGGCCGAACTGGTCGCCGCGATCCTGGGCGTCCTCAAGGCCGGGGCCGCGTATGTCCCGGTCGACCCGGACTACCCCGCCGCGCGCATCACGTACCTGCTCGACGACGCCGCCCCGAGCCGGGTGCTGGCGATCTCGGCGACGGCGGTGCCCGGGGCCGTCGTGCTCGACGCGCCGGAGGTGCGGGCGGCACTGGAGGCGTATCCCGGCACGGACCCGGGTGTGCCGGGCGACCCCGGTCAAGCCGCGTACGTGATCTACACGTCGGGATCGACCGGCGCGCCCAAAGGCGTGGTGGTACCGCACCGCAATGTCGCACGGTTGCTGGAGGTCACCCAGCTGTGGTTCCGGTTCGGCCGCGAGGACGTCTGGACGTTGTTCCACTCGGCGTCGTTCGACTTCTCCGTGTGGGAACTGTGGGGCGCGCTGGCCTGGGGCGGGTCCGTGGTCGTGGTGTCCCACGAGGTCAGCCGGTCACCGGAGCGGTTCGTGCGGTTGCTGGCCCGCGAGCGGGTAACGGTGCTCAACCAGACGCCGTCGGCGTTCTCCCAGCTGGCCGAGGCCGAGCGCGAGACTCCGCTGCCGTCGTCCCTGCGGACCATCGTGTTCGGCGGGGAGGCGCTGGACCTGTCCCGGCTCGCCGCCTGGTACGAGCGGCATCCGGACCGGGCCCCGTTGCTGGTCAACATGTACGGGATCACCGAAACCACCGTGCACGTCAGCTACCTGGAGCTGGACCGCGGTTCGGCCGCGGCGGCGACGGCCAGCAGGATCGGGGAGCCGCTGCCGGATCTGGCGGCCTACGTGCTCGACGCGGGCCTGCGCCCGGTACCGCCCGGTGTCGCCGGCGAGCTGTACGTGGCGGGGGCCGGTGTAGCCAGGGGCTATCTCGGCCGTCCCGGCCTGACGGCGAGCCGGTTCGTGGCGGATCCGTTCGGGGCGCCGGGTTCCCGGATGTACCGCACGGGTGACGTCGTGCGGCGCGACCGGCACGGCGGGCTCGAGTACGTCGGCCGGGCCGACGACCAGGTCAAGGTGCGCGGCTTCCGGATCGAACCGGGCGAGGTGGAAGCCGTGCTGCGCACGCATCCTGCCGTCTCGCAGGCAGTGGTGATCGCGGCCGACAACCGGTTGGCCGCCTACGTCGTCTCCGGCGAATCGGAGGTCGGCGCGCTGCGGCGGTACGCGCGGGAGCGGCTCCCGGAACACCTGGTGCCGTCGGTGGTGCTGCGCGTCCCGGCGATTCCGCTGACCGCCAACGGGAAACTGGACCGCGCGGCGCTGCCGTCGCCGGAAGCGCCGGTGGCCGCGGGGCGGGCGCCGTCGACGCCGCACGAGGAGATCCTGGCCGGGTTGTTCGCCGAGGTGCTCGGCGTGCCGTCGGCGGGCGTCGACGACGACTTCTTCGACCTGGGCGGGCATTCGCTGCTCGCGACCCGGCTGATCAGCCGCATCCGCGGCGCGCTGGCGGTCGAACTGCCGGTGCGGGCGCTGTTCGAGACGCCGACACCGGCTGGGCTCGCCGAACGGCTGTCGACGGGGGACGCCGCCCGCCCGGCATTGGTGCGGCAGGAGCGGCCCGAGGTGCTGCCGCTGTCGTTCGCGCAGCAGCGGTTGTGGTTCCTGCACAAGTTCGAGGGGCCGTCGCCGACCTACAACATCCCGCTGGCGCTGCGCCTGAGCGGGGAGCTGGACCGGGACGCGCTCGAAGCGGCGCTCAACGACGTCGTCGCGCGCCACGAATCGCTGCGGACCGTGTTCCCCGAGCGGGACGGGCGTCCGTGGCAGCGGATCCTGGACACCGGGCTGTCGCTGCGGACCGAGCGGGTCGGCGAGGACGACCTCGCCGGGGCGCTGGCCGTGGCGGCGCGGTACGAGTTCGATCTGGCGGGGGAGATCCCGATCCGGACGACGTTGTTCGAGGTGGATGAGTCGACGTCGGTGTTGCTGGTGCTGGTGCATCACATCGCCGGTGACGGCTGGTCGTTGGGCCCGCTGGCCCGGGATCTCGTGAACGCCTACACCGCGCGGTGCGTGAAGACCGCTCCCAGCTGGGCGCCGCTACCGGTGCAGTATGCGGATTACACGCTGTGGCAGCGGTCTCTGCTGGGTGACGAGTCCGATGTGGACAGTTTGTTCGCCAAGCAGGTCACCTACTGGACCGAGCGACTGGCCGGTCTGCCGGAGGAGGTGACGATTCCGCTGGACCGTCCCCGGCCCGCGGTGGCCTCGTATTCCGGGGATGTCGTGTGGTTTGGGGTGGATGTGGGTGTGGTGGGTGGTTTGGGGGTGGTGGCTCGGGGTGTGGGTGCGTCGTTGTTCATGGTGTTGCAGGCTGGGTTGGCGGTGTTGGTGTCGCGGTTGGGTGGTGGGGGTGATGTTGCTGTTGGTTCGCCGATTGCGGGGCGGACTGATGGCGGGTTGGATGATTTGGTGGGTTTTTTTGTGAATACGTGGGTGTTGCGTTCGGATGTGTCGGGGGATCCGTCTTTTGTGGAGTTGGTGGGTCGGGTTCGTGAGGTGAGTTTGGGTGCGTATGAGCATCAGGATGTGCCGTTCGAGTTGTTGGTGGAGCGGTTGAATCCTCGTCGTTCGTCGGCGCATCATCCGTTGTTCCAGATCGCGCTCGCCCTGCAGAACAACGAAGAACCGCGGTTCACGCTGCAGGGACTGGACGTCCGGCCGGAGACGGCGTTGCCGGGTACCGCGCGGTTCGACCTGTTCCTGAACCTGACCGAAACGCCGGACGGCGGCCTCGCGGGCGCCGTCGAGTACGCGACCGAACTGTTCGACCGGGAGACCGTCGAGGATTTCGTCGAACGCTGGCTCCGGGTATTGCGGGCCTTGGCCGAAAACCCGGACCGCTCGATCAACGACGTCGAAATCCTGACGCCGGGGGAAAGTGCGCGTCTCACCGCCACCCCGGTGCTGCCCGCTCCCGTTCGCACGCTGCCGGAGTTGTTTCGTGCGCGTGCCGGGTGTGCTCCGGACGCGGTTGCTGTGGTGGCTGGTGGGGTTGAGCTGTCTTATCGGGATTTGGATGTTCGGGCGAATCGGTTGGCGCATTGGCTGATTGGCCGGGGTGTCGGTCCGGAGTGCCGGGTCGCGTTGGTGCTGGAGCGGTCGGTTGATCTGGTTGTCGCGGTTTTGGCGGTGGTGAAGGCGGGTGGTGCGTATGTGCCGGTCGATCCGGCGTACCCCGCGGAGCGGATCAGCGCCCTGCTCGATGACGCCGATCCGGTGTTGGTACTGCGCGAACTGCCGGACGTGTCCGGCTTCCCCGGCAGCGATCCGGACGTCCGGGTACTGCCGGAAAATCTGGCGTATGTGATGTTCACGTCGGGGTCGACGGGTGTGCCGAAGGGCGTGGCGGTGACCCAGGCGGACGTCGCGGGGCTGGTGTCGGACGGGTGCTGGGGTGGGGCGCATCGGCGGGTTCTGGTGCATTCGCCGCAGGTGTTCGACGCGTCGACGTACGAGTTATGGGTTCCGCTGGTGCACGGTGGAGCGCTGGTGCTCGCGCCTCCGGGTGAATTCGACGCGGCGGTGCTGGAACGGACGGTGGTCGAGCACGGCGTCACCGGGTTGTGGCTCACGGCCGGGCTTTTCACCCTGATGACCGAGCACCACCCGAGCTGTTTCGCGGCGGTGGAGCAGGTGTGGACCGGCGGCGACGTCGTGTCGCCCGAAGCGGTCCGCCGGTTGTTCGACACGTATCCCGGGATTTCCGTGGTGGACGGCTACGGTCCGACGGAGACGACCACGTTCGCGACCCGGCACGTGATGACCCGGGACAACCCTCCACAAGGGACGGTCCCGATCGGGGCCCCGATGGAGGCCATGCGCGTCTACGTCCTCGACGAGCGCCTGCGCCTGACGGCCCCGGGCGTCCCCGGCGAGCTGTACGTCTCCGGAGCCGGGGTAGCACGGGGTTATCTCGGCCGCCCCGGCCTGACGGCGGATCGGTTCGTGGCCGATCCGTTCGGCGTCCCTGGTGCGCGGATGTATCGCACAGGGGACGTGGTGCGGTGGAATCGGCGTGGCGAGCTGGAGTTCGTCGGCCGGGCCGATGATCAGGTCAAGGTGCGCGGTTTCCGGGTGGAGCCCGGAGAGGTCGAGGCCGCGTTGTTCGATCAGCCCGAGGTCGCGCAGGCCGTGGTCGTCGCGCGGGAAGACCGGCTCGTTGCCTACGTCGTCCCTGAAGTCGAGACCGACACGGGCGAGGGAGACGCGCAGGTTGATGAGTGGCGCGATGTCTACGACACGATGTACGGGGCCGAGCGGGTCGCGGAGCTGGGTTCGGACTTCACGGGGTGGAACAGTTCTTACACGGGTGAGCCGATTCCACTGGACGAGATGGAGTCCTGGCGGGCGGCCGCGGTCGAGCGGATCCGGGAGTCGTCGCCCCGCCGGATTCTGGAGATCGGTGTCGGCTCTGGTTTGCTGCTGGGGCCGTTGCTGGATGATGTCGAGTCCTATTGGGCGACGGACTTTTCGGCGCCGGTGATCGAGCGGCTCCGGCAGCAGGTCGACGCTGGGAATGTGGAGTTGCGGTGTCAGCCCGCGGATGATGTTTCGGGGTTGCCGGCCGGGTTTTTCGATGTGGTGGTGCTGAACTCGATTGTTCAGTATTTCCCGGACGGTGCCTACTTGAAGCGTGTTCTGGATGGGGCGTTGCGGTTGCTGGCGCCGGGTGGCCGGATTTTCGTGGGTGACGTCCGGTATCAGCGGACGGTGCGTGCTCTGCATACGGTGGTGCAGGCGGGCCGGGCGGAGTCGGTGGAGCGGTTGCGCGCGTCTGTTGAGCAGGCTGTGTTGCTGGAGAAGGAGCTTGTCCTCGATCCGGGGTTCTTCTCGTTGTGGGCCAAGGAGAATTCTGCGGGTGTCGATATCCGGCTCAAGCGGGGTGCGGCGCACAACGAGTTGACCCGGCATCGGTATGAGGTGGTTGTTCATCGCGATCCGGCCGATGTGGTGCCGGTGGCGGAGTTGCCGGAGCTGGAGTTCACGAGCTTGGACGAACTGGGTGACGTCGAGGTTCCGGTGCGGGTCGTCGGTATCCCGAATCCCCGGTTGACCGGGGAACTGGCCGCAGCCAGGGCGCTGACCCGGCACGCGCCCCTCGACGATGTCCGGGCCCGCCTGCGCGCCAGGACGGGGCTGGACCCGGAAGCACTGCACGCCTGGGGCGAGCGGAGCGGCTACCGCGTCGTGACGACCTGGTCACCGCACGATTCCGCCGCCTACGAGGCTGTCCTCCTCCCCGCCGGGAACGACGACCGTCTGACCGGCGTGTACCGGTACCCCGACGGCGGACGGCCCCGCTCCGCGCTGGTGAACAACCCGCTCGGCTCCCGGACCACCGGCCACCTGCTGGCCCGGCTGCGGGACCGGCTCGCCGAACGGTTGCCGGACTACCTCGTCCCGGCCACCATCCTCGCGATCGACGAGATCCCGCTGACCGGCAACGGCAAGGTGGACCGGGCGGCCCTCCCTGAACCCGGCAGGCACCACGTCACCGGCCGCGCCCCGCGCACCCCGCAGGAGGAAGTCCTGTGTGGACTGTTCGCGGAGATCCTCGGACGACCGACGGTCGGTGTCGACGACGGCTTCTTCGACCTCGGCGGGCATTCGCTGCTCGCGACCAGGCTGATCAGCCGGATCCGGGCGGTGTTCGGGGTGGACCTGCCGGTGCGCGCGCTCTTCGAGGCGGACACCGTGGCACTGCTCGCCGAGCGGGTGCACGGCGGATCGGAGCGGCCCGCGCTGGTACCGCGGGAACGTCCCGAGGTGCTGCCGCTGTCGTTCGCGCAGCAGCGGTTGTGGTTCCTGCACAAGCTGGAGGGGCCGTCGGCGACCTACAACATCGCGCTCGCCCTGCGGCTCACCGGCGAGCTGGACCGCGAGGCACTGGAGGCGGCACTCGGTGACGTCGTCGGACGGCACGAGTCGCTGCGGACCGTGTTCCCCGAGATCGACGGCAAGCCACGCCAGCTCGTCACCGAGGACAGGCCGTCCCTGCGGCTCGACCGGACCACCGAGACCGAGCTCACGGAGACGCTGAGCGTGGCGGCGCGGTACGAGTTCGATCTGGCGGGGGAGATCCCGATCCGGACGACGTTGTTCGAGGTCGATGAGTCGACGTCGGTGCTGCTGGTGCTGGTGCATCACATCGCCGGTGACGGCTGGTCGATGGGCCCGCTGGCCCGGGACCTCGTGACGGCCTACACCGCTCGCCGCGACGGCGTGGTGCCCGGGTGGGCGCCGCTGCCCGTGCAGTACGCGGACTACACGCTGTGGCAGCGTTCCCTGCTCGGCGATGAGTCCGATGTGGACAGCCTGTTCAACCGGCAGGTCGCGTACTGGACGGACCGGCTCGACGGACTGCCCGACGAATCCACCGTGCCGCTGGACCGGCCGCGCCCTGCCGTCGCCTCGTATGAGGGCGACACGGTGTGGTTTGGGGTGGATGTGGGTGTGGTGGGTGGTTTGGGGGTGGTGGCTCGGGGTGTGGGTGCGTCGTTGTTCATGGTGTTGCAGGCTGGGTTGGCGGTGTTGGTGTCGCGGTTGGGTGGTGGGGGTGATGTTGCTGTTGGTTCGCCGATTGCGGGGCGGACTGATGGTGGGTTGGATGATTTGGTGGGTTTTTTTGTGAATACGTGGGTGTTGCGTTCGGATGTGTCGGGGGATCCGTCTTTTGTGGAGTTGGTGGGTCGGGTTCGTGAGGTGAGTTTGGGTGCGTATGAGCATCAGGATGTGCCGTTCGAGTTGTTGGTGGAGCGGTTGAATCCTCGTCGTTCGTCGGCGCATCATCCGTTGTTCCAGATCGCGCTCGCCCTGCAGAACAACGAAGAAGCCCGCTTCGACTTCCCGGGCCTCCAGGCAGATCTGGAGCTGGCTCCCACCTACACCTCCCGGTTCGACCTCTTCTTCAGCCTCACCGAAAAATTCGACGAATCCGGTGCGCCCGCGGGTATCACGGGGATGGTCGAATACGCGACGGAACTTTTCGACCGGGAAACCGTCGAAGAGCTGTCACGCCGCTTCGTCGGTCTGCTCCGCTCTCTCGCCGCGAACCCGGAGAAACCGATCAGCCAAGCCGAAATCCTCTTCCCGGCGGAACGGGTGCGGCTGCTCCCGCCCGCCCCGGAACCGATCGGTGCCACCCTGCCGGAGTTGTTCCGTGCGCGTGTCGAGTGTGCTCCGGACGCGGTCGCCGTCGTGTCCGGTGGGGTTGCGCTGTCCTATCGGGATGTGGATGTTCGGGCGAATCGGTTGGCGCATTGGCTGGTTGGCCGGGGTGTTGGTCCGGAGTCCCGGGTCGCGTTGGTGCTGGAGCGGTCGGTTGACCTGGTCGTCGCGATCCTCGCGGTGGTGAAATCCGGTGGTGCTTACGTGCCGGTCGATCCGTCGTATCCCGCGGAGCGGATCAGCGACCTGATCGACGACGTGGCCCCAGTGCTGACGTTGCGCGAACTGCCCGACGTGACCGGCCTTCCGGCCAGTGACCCGGGCATCGCCGTCGATCCCCGGAACCTGGCGTATGTGATGTTCACGTCGGGGTCCACCGGTGTGCCGAAGGGCGTGGCGGTGACTCACGCCGATGTCGCGGGTCTCGTTCTGGACGGCTGCTGGGGTGGGGCGCATCGGCGGGTTCTGGTGCATTCACCGCAGGTGTTCGACGCGTCGACGTACGAGTTGTGGGTTCCGCTGGCACACGGCGGAACGCTGGTCCTCGCGCCGTCGGGAGAATTCGACGCCGCGGTGCTGGCGCGGACCATCACCGACGGCGGTGTCACCGGGTTGTGGCTCACCGCCGGGCTGTTCAGCCTGATGGTGGAGCAGCATCGGGCCTGTTTCGCCGCCCTGGAGCAGGTGTGGGCCGGGGGTGACGTCGTGTCGCCCGACGCGGTTCGCGAGCTGCTCGACGCCCACCCGGGGCTCACGGTCGTCGACGGTTACGGTCCGACGGAGACGACCACGTTCGCGACGCGGCACGTGATGACGCGGGACAACCCTCCACAAGGGACGGTCCCGATCGGGGTCCCGATGGAGGCCATGCGCGTCTACGTCCTCGACGAGCGTCTGAGTCTCGTACCGCCCGGTGTCGCCGGTGAGTTGTACGTGAGCGGCGACGGGGTGGCCCGCGGTTACCTCGGCCGTCCGGGGCAGACCGCCGTGCGGTTCCTGCCCGATCCGTTCGGCGTGCCCGGCACGCGGATGTACCGCACCGGGGACGTGGTGCGGTGGAACCGGCGTGGCGAGCTGGAATTCGTCGGCCGGGCGGACGACCAGGTCAAGGTGCGCGGTTTCCGGGTGGAGCCCGGAGAGGTCGAGGCCGCGCTGCTCGATCAGCCCGAAGTCTCGCGGGCCTTCGTCCTCGCCAGGTCCGAGCGGCTGGTCGCCTATGTCGTCCCGGAAGCCAAAACCGACACGGACGCCGGAGACGCGCAGGTCGATGAGTGGCGCGATGTCTACGACACGATGTACGGGGCCGAGCACGGCACGGAGCTGGGTTCGGACTTCACGGGGTGGAACAGTTCTTACACGGGCGAGCCGATTCCACTGGACGAGATGGAGTCCTGGCGCGCCGCCGCCGTCGAACGGATCGGTGAATCCGCGCCCCGCCGGATTCTGGAGATCGGCGTCGGCTCCGGCCTGTTGCTCGGGCCGCTGCTGGAGCAGGTGGACGAGTACTGGGCGACGGACTTCTCGGCTCCGGTGATCGAGCGGCTCCGGCAGCAGGTCGACGCTGGGAATGTGGAGTTGCGGTGTCAGCCCGCGGATGATGTTTCGGGGTTGCCGACGGGGTTTTTCGATGTGGTGGTGCTGAACTCGATCGTCCAGTATTTCCCGGATGGCGCCTACCTGAAGCGGGTTCTGGACGGGGCATTGCAATTGCTGGCACCGGGCGGCCGGATTTTCGTGGGTGATGTCCGGCATCAGCGGACGGTGCGGGCGTTGCATACGGCGGTGCAGGCCGGGCGGGCGGACTCCGTCGAGCGGTTGCGCGCCTCCGTTGACCAGGCTGTGCTGCTGGAGAAGGAACTCGTGCTCGATCCGGGTTTCTTCTCGTTGTGGGCCAAGGAGAATTCTGCGGGTGTCGATATCCGCCTCAAGCGCGGTTCAGCGCACAACGAGCTGACCCGGCACCGATACGAGGTGGTTATTCATCGCGATCCGGCCGATGTGCTGTCGGTGGCGGAGCTGCCGGAGCTGGAGTTCACGGGCTTGGACGAACTGTCCGACGTCGAAGTGCCGGTGCGGCTGGTCGGCATCCCGAATCCCCGGTTGACCGGGGAACTGGCCGCAGCCAGGGCACTGACCCGGCACCTGTCCCTCGACGAAATCCGCCTGCGGCTGAAGAACGGCCACGGCGCCGACCCGGAAGAACTGCACGCCTGGGGTGAGCGGAGCGGCTACCGCGTCGTGACGACCTGGTCGCCCGACGACCCCGGCACGTACGAGGCGATCGTGCTCCCCGGCGATCAGGACGGGCCGCTGACCGGCGTCCACCGCGCACCGGCAGGGCGTCCGCTGACGGCACTGGCCAGCAACCCCGTCGGGTCGCGCTCCACCGGCAGGCTGCTGACCGGCCTTCGCGACCGGCTCGCCGAACGCCTGCCCGCCTACCTGGTGCCGTCGGCGATCCTCGCCATCGACGAGATCCCGCTGACCGCCAACGGCAAGGTGGACCGGGACGCCCTGCCGGACCAGCTGCCCGCGACCGCGGGCAGCGCGCCGAGGACCCCCGTCGAAGAAGTCCTCTGTGGACTGTTCGCGGAGATGCTCGGCCGGGCCACCGTCGGTGTCGACGAGAGCTTCTTCGACCTCGGCGGGCATTCGCTGCTCGCGACCAGGCTGGTCAGCCGGATCAAGGCGGTGCTCGGGGCGGACCTCCCGGTCCGCGCGCTCTTCGAAGCGGCCACAGTGGACAGTCTGGCGCAGCGGATCCAGGGCGGCGGCGAGGACACCGCGTTCGACGTCGTCCTGCCGCTGCGGCGGGGCGGCACCCGGCCGCCGCTGTTCTGCGTGCATCCGATCAGCGGGCTGAGCTGGACCTATTCCGGGCTGCTGCGGTATCTGAGCCCCGAGTTCCCGGTGTACGGGCTGCAGTCACGCGGCCTCGCCGACGAGGCCGCGCTGCCGCGTTCGGTCGAGGAGGTCGCGCGGGACTACATCGCCGAGCTCACCCGCGTCCAGCCGGAAGGCCCGTACCACCTGCTGGGCTGGTCGTTCGGCGGGATGGTGGCGCACGCCATCGCCGCGGAGCTGCAACGCCGCGGCGAGGAGGTCGCGCTGCTCGTGCTGCTCGACGCGAGCCCTGCCAAACCGTGGACGCCGGAGGAGCTCGCGGTGGCCCGCGACATGGACCGCACCGGCGCCTACACCCGGATGCTCGCCGCGTTCGGGATCGGCGCCGAGGGGCTCGCCGGGGAAACCCTGACCCACGAACGGTTCCAGGAGATCGCCCGTGAGCGGAACATCGTGCTGGCGAGCCTGGAGGAGGACCACGTCACCGCGCTGATGCGGGTGATGCGGAACAACGCCGACATCATCGGCAGGCTCCGGCACGAACCGATCGCGGTCGACACCCTGCTGTTCGTCGCCGAGGACGAGCCGGACGTGCTCACCGCCGACGCCTGGGCCGAATACCTGAAGCGGGCGGCCGAGGTACATCCGGTGCCCTGTGACCACATCGGCATGACACTGCCGGACTCGCTGGCGGTCATCGGCCCGGTGCTGGAACGGAAACTGCGCGCCGTGGCGCGGAACCGACGGGAAGGGAACTCATGACGAATCCGTTCGACGACGCCGACGGCACCTTCAAGGTGCTGGTCAACGACGAGGGGCAGCACTCGCTGTGGCCCGCCTTCGCCGACGTGCCCGCCGGGTGGACGGTGGCGCACGGCGACGACACCCGTGCGGCCTGCCTGGACTACGTCGAGCGGCACTGGACCGATCTGCGGCCGGCGAGCCTGATCCGCGCCATGGACGAAAGCCGCTGACCGAAACTCCCAGGAGGATGCCCCATGTCCGAACTCATCGAGGCCGTGCTGGCCGACGCGCCCGGCGAGCGTCTCGCCGGTCTTCCGCTCCCGGAGCGTTATCGGGCGGCGTATATCCGGAAACAGGACGTCGGCATGTTCGGCGACGACGAGGCCGAGCCCGACGTCCGCCGCTCCATCCACGTCGGCGAGGTGGCGATGCCCGAGCTGGCGCCCGACGAGGTGCTGGTCGCGGTGATGGCCTCGGCGGTCAACTTCAACACCGTCTGGTCGGCCACGTTCCGGCCGGTCCCGACCTTCGCCTTCCTCGAACGCTTCGGCAGGCAGGGTCCGCGCGCGGCCCGGCACGACCGTCCCGAGCAGGTGATCGGGTCCGACGCCTCGGGCGTCGTCGTGCGGGCGGGTTCGGCCGTGGAGAACTGGGTTCCGGGCGACCGCGTGGTCGTGTCGCCCACCTACAGCAGCGGCCAGGTCACCTCCGGCGCCGGTGACGGGATGCTCGCCGACGACATCCTCGCCTGGGGCTACGAGACGAACTTCGGCGGGATGGCCGATTTCGCCGTGGTGAAGGCGAACCAGCTCCTGCGCAAGCCCGCCCACCTGACGTGGGAGGAGTCCGCGGCCAACATGCTGTGCGGGATGACGGTGTACCGGATGCTGGTCAGCCCCAACGGCGCGCGGATGAAGCAGGGCGACATCGTGCTCATCTGGGGCGCCGCGGGCGGGCTGGGCGGCTACGCGGTGCAGATGGTCAAGAACGGCGGCGGGATCCCGGTCGCGATGGCCGGGTCCGACGAGCGCGCCGCGTTGCTGCGCGAGATGGGCTGCGAAGCGGTGATCAACCGGCAGGAGTTCATGGACGCGCCGGGCGGGCTGAAGAGCCCGAAGGTGCTGCGGCGGATGGGCGAGGCGATCCGGCGGCTCGTCGGGGAGGACCCGCACATCGTGTTCGAGCACACCGGCCAGGAGACGTTCGGGGCGTCGGTCTATCTCGCGCGGCGGGGTGGCAGCGTCGTGACCTGCGGTTCCAGCAGCGGGTACCAGCACGACTACGACAACCGCTACCTGTGGATGAAGGTCAAGCGCATCGTCGGCAGCCACGGCGCGAACATGGCCGAAGCGCACGAGGCCAACCGGTTGCTGCGCCTGGGAATGATCGTGCCGACGCTGTCGGTGACCTATCCGCTCACCGAGGCCGGCGAGGCGACCAGGGCCGTCCAGCTCGGCAAGCACGTCGGCAAGGTCGGTATCCGCTGCCTGGCGCCCGGCGACGGCCTCGGCGTGGAGGACCACGAACTGCGGGCCCGCATCGGTGAGCGGCGGCTCGGGTTGTTCCGGAAGTACTGAGGTCCATGAGGGGGAGAAGTTCGATGCGGCCGACCCACAGTCCACTGAGGACGGACGAGCAGGAGCGGAACCGGCCCGAGCCGACCTACGGCGGCTACCTCGCCGTCGACGGGCTGCTGCGGCTGCAGCGACCGCGCAGCGTGCCGGAGCATCCCGACGAGCTCCATTTCATCGTCACCCACCAGGCGATGGAGCTCTGGTTCAAGGTGGTCATCCACGAGCTCGGCAGGGTCAGGGCCGAACTCGGCAGGGCCGAGTGGACAAGGGCGGTGGCCAGGCTCGGCCGGATCAACGCGATCCTCGCCGCGCAGACGGCGCAGCTGGGCACGCTGGGACATCTGGATCCCCAGGCGTTCTTGGAGTTCCGGGGTTTCCTCGGTACCGCGAGCGGTTTCCAGTCCGTCCAGTTCCGGGTGATCGAGGTCCTCAGTGGACTGCGGGACTCCGGCTACCTGAACGTCCTGCGGGCCGCGCACGGCGGCAGCCTCCCCGCCGAGATCGTCGAGGCGCTGGCCACTCCTGGTCTCGCCGAGATCGCGGGCGGGGCGGCGGACTGGCGGGCGGTGTACTCCCGCCCGGACGCGCAGGGCGCGCTCTTCCTGCTGGGGGAGGCGTTACTCGACTACGACCGGCTGTGGGCGGGCTGGCGGCACGAGCATCTGGTCCTGGTGGAGCGGATCATCGGGTACGACACCCGGGGCACCGGCGGTGCCTCGGCACGGTACCTGCAGGGGCGGCTGTCTTCGCGTTTTTTCCCGTTCCTGTGGGAAGTCCGGCACCGGCTCGCGACGGAGCACGGCGCCTGAACGGGCCGCTACCGGTGTTCCAGGACGGTCCCGACGGCGTCGAGGACCGACTGGAACTCCGGGGCGTGCGGGTCGATCAGCGCGAAGTGGTCGGTACCGGCGAGCCGGTTCATCGTGACGTCGTCGCCGTGCTCGATGGCCAGCCGGTGGAAGCGCTCGCTGACTTCGATCGGGACGCGGTCGTCCTGGTCACCGTGGAGCAGGACGCAGCGCGTGCCGAGGGGAAGCAGGCGGGCCGGATCCGCCGCGTGGTACCGGCGGGGAAGGTCCGCCGATTCCCCGCCGAGCAGCCGTCGCACGGCGCCGTCGTCCAGGTCGAGCCGATGCGCCATCGCGAGGTCGCACACCCCGGCGAGCGAGACCACTCCCTTGGCGCGCAAGGGTTTCCCGCCGGCGCCGGGACTGCCGGACGGCAGCCGGTGCCGTAGCGCCGCCCACAGCGCGAGATGTCCGCCCGCGGAATGGCCGAGCAGCACGGTGCGCGTTTCCTCGACGAGACCGCCGGTGAGCCGGGGCAGCGCGTCGAGCCCGTCGGCGATGTCGGTGAACGTCCCCGGCCAGCCGCCGCGATCCTGACCGGCGCGGTGGTATTCCAGCGCGGCGGTGAGATAACCGTGCCGCGCCAGTTCGGCGCACAGTGGACGGATGTGCGTGCGATCGTATTCCGCGGCCCAGAAACCGCCGTGGATGACGACCACAGTCGCCACGGTGGGACCGGGATCGGGCCACCACAGCTCGACGACGTGCTCGGCGCCCTCGCCGTAGCGCAGCGTGCTGTCGGATCGGCGGGCCGTCCTGCCCAGAACGTCCATGAGCCCCATCGGCGAATCCCCCCTGCCCGGCGACCGTCGTCGAGTATCCTTTGTGGACGGTCGTCGGCGACGGTTCACAAAGCGGGTGGATACGCGGAATCGAGACGGACTACCGTGAATACCCCAGTGACTTCTTCCCCAGCGCGCCGGTGATTTTCCGGCCGCCGTTCCACCATAGCCAACCGCCGTGACGCGGACAAGGCGCGGATTCCGCGGCGGTCAGAGGTCCCACGAGGCGAGAGGTTTGTCCATGGCGTTCACCCAGAGCAGCTGGGCGCCGGGTTCCAGGGTGGCGTCGACCAAGGCTTTCCCGCTCGCTCGTTCGCCGGGGCCGAGGTCCTTCAGCGGCAGTTCCGGGTCGGCGCCGGTCGCCGGGGCCATGCCGTCGGTCGCCTTGACCGTCTTGCCGGCCGCGGTCTTCATCCACACGTACAGCGAGTTGGTGCTGAACTTGCCGGTCTTGCCTTCGATCTTCAGGTCGAAGACGACGAAGGTGCCGCTGCGGGGCCGGATACCGGGGGTGGTGCCCTCCTTGACCGTGGCGACGGAGACAAGGGTGACGAGCGCGCTGTCCTCGTCGTCGGTGACCGTGATGGTCTTGCCGATCTTCTTCTCGGACTGGGCGGCCGGTTTCGGGTCGCCCGACGCTTCGCCGGTGGCCGGCGTCTTCCCGCCGGCGGTGACGGGGGTGGGGGCGGAGGTGGCACACGCCCCGGAGAACAGCAGGACGGCGAGCAGACCGGGGAGGAGGACGCGACGCATGATGGGGACCGAAAACCTTTCGCACGGTGGGAAAATTCCCGTTCACGGGACAGGTGCGTCATCCTGTCGCGGGACACCACACGGAGCCCATACAGAACGCACACCGCACCCCGATCCGGGGTGCGGTGTGCGTCAGCGGATGGCCGGGCGAATGCGGGTTACGCCGTCTGCCACAGCGAAGGCGTCGTCGGCGGTTCCCAGCCGGGCTGGGCCGTGTGCCCCTGCAGGCACACATAGGTCTGGCCGTTGTAGGTGACGCGGGTGCCCGCGGTGTACGAGGTGCCCGCGGCCCAGGTGGTGCCGCCCGGCGGAGTGGTCGGGGTGGTCGGCTGGGTCGGGGTCGTCGTCGGCTTGTTGCCCGGCACGCGCAGGACGAAGTCGTACGAGGCCTCCCGGCCGCCAGGGGCGTCGCGCACCGTCATCAGCAGGCGCGGGTCGAAGATCGTGTCGGTGTTGTTGCGGGGTTCACCGGGGAAGTAGAGCTGCGTGGTGAGGACCGGACGTCCCGGTGCCTGCAGCTTGACGTGGATGTGCCGGGTACGGCCGGGGTAGAGGCCGGGCACGATCGTGGTCAGGGAGAACTGGCCCTGGGCGTTGGTGAACTGGTGCCCGCGGAAGCGATACGTGGTGTTGTCGTACGCGCCGTCGTCGTCGGCCTGCCAGAAGTCCAGCAGCACCCGGTTCAGCGGCTGGCAGGCCAGGCCGAACACGTAGCCGGACACGGTCAGGTTGGTGCCGGGGTAGCCGGGCTCTCGTATCGAGGTCCGTTCCGGCGAGTTCGGCTTGAAGTAAGGACCTTCGGTCTGCGGGATGGTGGGCTCGTCGCCGTCGTGGCAGGACGGCGTCGGCTCGAGCGGGCCACCGGACGCTTTGGCGGTGCGCGCCAGCGCGGGCGCGCCGATCAGTGCGGCGGGGACCGCGACTCCCGCGGCGAGGGCCGCGCGCAGCACCGTTTTGCGGCTGTACTGCCGCTGGGCTTCGTCACCGGAGTCGTCGTGCGGGTGTCCGTCGGCCGTGTTGTGCTCGCCGTCCATGGCTGCTCCTTGTGGGGGCGTGGGAGATTAACCATGAACGTACGTCGGCGGTTCGGCGTGGACGATGGACTGGCGCCGCTGGTCGTGGTGATTTCACGGGGTCACGATGAAGGCACGGGGAGCAACCGGACGTCGCCGTCGCGGCGGAAATCGCCCGGGCTCATCCCCGTCTCCCTGCGGAAGAAGCGGCAGAAGTACGCCGGGTCCACGAAACCGACCCGGCCGGCCACCTGCCGCACGGTCAGATCCGTCCTGGCCAGGAGCCGTTTCGCCTCACGGGCGCGGGTTTCCCGGATGAGCTGCGACGGCGTCCGGCCCGTCGCCGCCTTCACCGCCTCGGTGAGGTAACCGGGAGTGACCCCGACGCGCTCGGCATACGCGCGGACGGACCAGAGCGCGAGATCGGTCCGGCCGGTGAGCCGGACGAACTCCTCCACCACCGCGCCGGCGCGGGCCGGTGTCGCGGTGCCGATGCTCTCGGGCAGCCGGGAAGCGCGCACGACGAGGATGTGGAGCAGCGAACGCAGCACCGACTCGGCACCCGGCGCGGCGTGCCGGTATTCGTCGTGGATCTCGGTGAGCAGCCGGGCCGTGGCGGCGTTCGTGGCCTCGTCGAGGGTCAGCCACGGCCGTTCGCTCAACTGCCGCAGCACATCCCGGTCCCCGGGGTGATCCAGCAGGAAGTCGTCGGTGAACAGCACGACGATCCCGGTCAGCCCGCGCGCGTTCTCCCAGTGGTGCACCTGGCCGGGCCCGAGCACGCACAGATGCGGCGGGCGCAGCTCCCATCGCGCGAGGTCGACGACGTGCGTTCCCGTGCCGCCGGTGACGTGGACGATCTCGTGGAACGTGTGGCGGTGCGGGAAGGACGCGCGGGAGTTCGGGCCCATGGTCTCGAACGTGCCGATGGCGAACGGCAGCGCGTTCGGCGTCGGCACCTCGAGCCGGTGCATCGGCAGTTCCCCCTCGTTCGACGCGTGACAGGACGCCCCCGGCAACACCGTGGTACCGCGCATCGTCCGGCTCCTCTCGCCAACGGACCGAAGGTCCAGACCAATCATGGGTGATCTCCCACGATGGCACGAGAGGACGCTCAGTTGAAGTGGGTGACGGTTTCTTCCGCCTGTCCGGCGACCCCGAAGAAGTCGCCGGTGGCGAGGTCGGCGCCCGCCGCGTGCCACCATCGGGCCTGGTCGTCGTCGGCGATCCCGTCGACGATGACGGTGGCGCCCGCCTGCCGGACCAGCGGAACGAGCGCGGCCGTGGCGGGCGGACCCGCGGCGAGCCGGGTGGTGAGGCAGGACCGGACCCGGACGGCCGCCAGGGGAAGATCTTCGACGGCGGTCAGGCCCGCCGGCCCGAGGTCGAAGTCGTCGAGCAGCATCCGGACGCCGAGATCGGCCAGCACGGTGAGATTGTCGACGGCTTCGTCGATCGGCAGCACTCCGGCGGGCATGCCGAGCAGCAGCTGCTCCGGGCGCAGGCCGACGTCGGTGAGCACCTGGTTCACGCGGGACACCAGATCGCCGTCGCAGGCCTGATGGGCGGTGAGACCGAGCAGCAACGGGTGCTCGAACCCGCTCCGCTGCCGCCACCACGCGATCTGCCCGCCCGAGGTCCGCAGAAGCCAATCGCCCAGCGGCAGGCTCAGCCCGGTCTCCTCGGCCAGCCGGACGCATCGCTTGTGCGGCAACGGGTCGAGCTCGGGAGGCGCCCAGCGGAGCAGTGCCTCGACGCCCGCGGTGCCGCCGTCGGCCAGCCGTGCCACCGGCCGGTACCACACGCTGATCTCGCCGTGTTCCCACGCGCCCGGCATGCTCACGGCGAGCGTCCGCTCGTCGCGCTCGGCGGCGTCCCGTTCCGGGTCGTACAGCTCCCACTGGCCACGGCGTCCCGCCGCCGCGCGGCGCAGCGTCAGATCGGCGGCGCGCAGCAGTTCCGCCGGATCGATGGTGGACGGCGGCCGGTGCACCACGCCGACGCTCACCGACACGGCGAGCCCGCGACCGTCCACATAGGCCGGTTCGGCGAGCTCGTCCTTGATCGCGGCCACGAGGGCGGCGACGCCGGGAGTGGTCGCCGAGTTCTCGATCAGGACGGCGAACTCGTCGCCGTCGAACCGGGCGATCATGGTCTTCTCGCGGGCCAGCACGGTCTTCAGCCGCTGCGCGACGTGGACGAGCAGACGTTCGCCGGACTGGCGGCCGAGGCTGTTGCACACCATGTCGAACGCGTCGGGGCGCAGCTGGAACAGCGTGGTGCCGTAGGCGGGATCCGCCCGCCGCAGCGCGTTTTCGAGATTCGAGGTGAAGTACTGCCGGTTGGGCAGGCCGGTCAGCACGTCGTGCAGGGCCTGCCGGCTCAGCTCGCTCTGCAGCAGCATCAGCTCGGTGCCGTCCTCGACCACGGTGACGAAATGGCTGGGCTGGTTGTCGGTGCCGCGCAGGAGCGACACGGTCAGCGAGATGCGGGCGACGTCGCCGTCCTTGCGCAGCAGGCGCTGCGACTGGCGGATCCGGTCCCGTTCGCCTTCGCGCAGTGACCGGATCGCCTCGCGCAGGACCTCCGTGGAATCCGGGTGCACGAAGTCGAGCAGCGCGGCGCCGGTCAGTTCCGCCTGGGTGTAGCCGAGCATCTCGCCGATCGCGGCGTTGGCGCGGGACAGCCGCCCGTCGAGATCGACGATCATGACGCCGCTCGCCGACGAGGTGACGACCTCGTCGAAGCGCGCTTCGCTCTCCCGGAGATTCCACTTCGCGTCGCGGACCGCCTTGAGCAGCGTCAGGTGCATGGTCTCCTGCTGTTCGAGGACGGCGCGCTGGCTCCCGGCGAGGAATCCGCAGGCGAGCGCGCCCAGCCCGAGCACGATCCGCTCGGCGAACCGCTCCGTGGCCTCGAACTCCGGCAGCGCCAGGAAACCCTTCCCGAGCACGTCCATGGTGCAGCGCAGTCCCGGCTCGCCGAGGTAGCCCAGCGCGACCAGCTGTTCGCCTGCTCGCTCGAACGGCTCAGTGGCGAACGGTTCCGCCCGTAACGCCGTGCACAGCCTGTCGAGCCGCCCGCCCAGTTCGCGGCCGAGGTCCTCCGCGCTCAACGGCACGACGACGACACCGCTGAGCAGATAGGCCCATTTTCTCGCCAGGAGTGCGCGGTCACGGCGGTCGTCCGGCGGTGGGGAAGGGCGGTGGTGGCTTGGATCCGACATCATGGTTCACCCTGTTGTGGTTTCCGGCCGAGCGGAAGTTTAGCTACCCGAAGTGCGTCCGCACAGGTTCCCTGGGGTGACCACGGGCCACGTTCGGGGAAACTCAGCGTATTGCCGGTGACTGTCCGCATCAATTCACGGTTTGACGCCAACACCGGCGTAGAGCAGCGTGTTCATCGCGGGCTGTCCGGAAATGTCGGCGGGTCCGTTCGGACGCCATTCACCACAGCCGACGAGCCCCGGCTCGACGAGGTCGAATCCGTCGAACAGCTCGGCGATCCGGCCGCGCGGGCGCGCGTTGACCTGGTCGGGGCTCTTGCTCCGCTTGATGACGTCGGTGACCTCGGTGAGCCCGGTTTCCTCGTTGTCGTGGCTGACGTGGGTGATCGCGAGGTGGCTGCCGCTCGCCAGCGCGTCGTGGTACCGCCTCATCAGGCCGAGTGGATCCGCGTCGTCCGGAATCCAGTGCAGCATCAGCAGCATCAGCAACCCGACCGGCTCGTCGAGGTCCAGTAGCTCCCGGACCGGCGAACTGGTGAAGATCGCCTCCGGCTCGCGCATGTCGGCGCGGACGACGGCGGCGTGGTCGTCGTCGGAGAGGATCAGCTCGCTGTGCGCGACGGCCACCGCGTCACGATCGACGTACACCACCCTGCACTCCGGATCCGCCGCCCGGGCGACTTCGTGCACATTGGCCACGGTCGGGATGCCGGAACCGATGTCGAGGAACTGACGGATGCCTTGACCCACCATGAACCGCACGACGCGGCCGAGGAACGCGCGGTTGATTCGCGCCGCTTCGCGCGCGCCGGGCATGACGCGTTCGATCTGCTCTCCCATCGCGCGATCCACCGCGAAGTTGTGCCCGCCGCCCAGGATGTAGTCGTACAGGCGCGCGACGCTCGGCACGGTGATGTCCACGCCTTGCGGTACCCAGTCCTGTCGTGTCACGAAGAAGCACCTCGACATATGTTGTGGGTGTCCGAGCTTAGCGATACGCGCGCGAGGCGTTCCGTTGCGCCATTAGTGTGACAGCGCGTCACCCACTCAGGTGACCGATATCGGTGTTGTCGTGCGGGATGGCGCGGCGAGGCCCTCACTCGTGAGGAGGAACCGTAGAGTCCACAGTGGACGCCGACGGGGTGTCCGCGCGGGGACTGCGGGAACCCGCGGACCCGGGTGCCGCCCGTTGTGCGTTCCGGGGGTAGCCGCTAACGTCCACTCAGCCCTCCGTCCGCCGCGGTCCGTGCCCGGCCAGCGGTGTTCGGGCAGCGAGACGGTGACGCCCGACAGGGGACGGACTTCAGATGTGCCTGCCGGAGCTCGGATTCGACGCGGCGCCGAGGCTGGTCTTCCGCCACGACGCCCATCGCGTGGTGACCGGGCACGGCGTCTACGTGCTCGTCCGCGGCGGGGGCATCCGGCTCGACGGTGCGGAGGCGGGGGAGTGGCTCGCCTGGCTCGTGCCGCTGCTCGACGGCAGCCGTACCTTCGCCGACCTGGCCGCGCCGCTGACGCCGCCGCGTCGCGAGTACCTCGCCGAGCTGGTGCGGACACTGGTCGAGGCGGGCGCGGTCCAGGAGATCAGCCGCGAACCGGTGTGCGAGCGGATCGTCTCGTTCCTCGGCTACTACCTGAGCACGCCCGCGCGGGTACCCGCGCGGTACCAGGACGGGCCGTTGACCGTCGCGGGCGGGGGCCCGCTGTGCGCGGCGATCGTCCACGCGGCGCGGCGGTCCGGCCTGCGCACGGTACGCCCGGTCGGCACCGCGGACGAGGCGGCGCTGGCGGAAGCGTTGCGCGGCACCGAGTTCGTGGTCCACGTTCCCGAACTACCGCGGCTCGCCGAGGCCACGCGGCTGGAACGGCTGTGTGCCGAGGCGGGCGTCCCGCTGGTGCAGCTCGCGGTGCACCGGGACGAGGCGTGGCTGACGGTACCCAGCTCGCCGGCGGTTTCCCTCGCGGGCGCCTGGCGCCGCCACACCGCGATCACCGGCGGAGTGCCGGACGACCCGCCGGGAGAGCTGGACGCCGCGACGACGGCCGTCCTGACCAGCCGGGCGATGCTGGCCGTGCTCCGTCATCGCACCGGCGGAGGTGAACCGTCGCCCGGGCTTCTCCGGATCCGGCTGGACACACTCGACGAAACCCGGCACGCCGTGCTCGCACACCCGTTCACCCGACCGGCCCTCGCCGAGAGCGCGGACGAATTCCTGGCCCGTGTCGCGCGACTGGCGTCGGCCGAGCCGCCGCCGGAGGAGGAGTTCACCGCCCGGATCGCGCGGCTCGTGGATCCTCGCTTCGGTGTGCTGGACGAACTCGACGGACCGCGCCGTACCGTTTTGCCGCGGCTGGCGCGCTACGGGACCTCGATGGTCGATCCGCGACGGCTGCTGGATCATACCGGTGCCCCGCTGTTGCCCGCCGATGCCGACCCGGACACCGCGTTACGGGAACTGCGTGCCGACGACGCTTACGTTTGGGGCCATGCCTTGAAAAGCGGCGACGCCGTACTGGTCCGCGCGGACCGGGTGTTCCCCGCGCTGGCCGCCGCTCCCGCGCCGGAAGCGGTCGGTGCGGCGGCCGGGCGCGAGTGGACGTCGGCCGTGGCCGAAGGCCTGCTCGCGCACTGCGGCCCTACGGCGAGCGTGTCCGACGTGCCGTTCCTCGTCGACGCGCTGGCCGCGCGCGGTTACCGGCCGATCGTCGTCCCGCTCGATCACGATCCGGCCGTGCACCGGCTGTTCCCCGCTGTGGTCCGAGTTCTGCTGGACCGGCGAGCCGACGGCTAGCGGCGCCAGCGGATCGGCAGGCTCTTCAGGCCGTTCTGGAAGTTCGACCGCAACCGCACCGGCTCACCCGCCAGTTCGACCTCGCCGAGCAGATCCAGTACCGCCTCGAACATCGCCCGCATCTGGACCCGCGCCAGCTGAGCGCCGAGGCAGAAATGCGGTCCGTGCCCGAAGGTGAGGTGATCATTCGGGGCGCGCGTGATGTCGAAGCGATCGGGATCGGGGAACAGCGCCTCGTCCCGGTTCGCCGAGGAGAACCAGACCACGACCTTGTCCCCGGCGCGAATGTCCACATCGGACAGCCGGATGTCCTGGGTCGCGGTGCGGCGAAAGTGCATAACGGGCGTCCACCAACGTAACATCTCTTCCACGGCGCCGGGCAGCAGCGAGCGGTCGGCCAGCAAGGCGCGGTACTGCGAACGGTGGGACAGCAGCGCGAGCATTCCGCCGGGCAGGCCGTTGCGCAGGGTTTCGTTTCCTGCCACGGAAAACAGCCAGAACAGGTTTTCGAATTCGGCGATCGAGACCCGGCCGCCCTCGTCGTCGACGTGCCGCATGAGGTTGCTCATCACGTCGTCGCCGGGATTTTCGCGCTTGTACTCGCCGAGCGCGGTCGCGTAGGCGTAGAGGTCCGGCATGCCCTCGCGGGTGCGCGGGTCGGGCATCACGCCATCAGGCCCCGGCGCCGGCCGGACGGCGAGAGCCGTCCGCGCGAGTTCTGTGACCTCGTCGGCGCGCACGGTCGCGCTGACCGCGTATTCGGCGTCCTGGTAGCCGATCACGCGGTTGCTCCAGTCGTACATCAGCCGCCGGTCCTGCTCGGGCACGCCGAACACCTCGGCGAGGGTGAGCAGCGGCAGGTCCGCGGCGACCTTGGCGAAGTCGCACTCGCCCGCGTCGGCGACCGCGCCGACGAGGTCGCGGGCCCACCCGTGGATCCGGTCGGTCAGCTTGGCGACGGCACGCGGCGTGAACGCCTTCGTCAGCAGCCCGCGCAGCCGCGCGTGCTCCGGCGGGTCCATGTTGAGCATCATCCGGCGGACGTACTTCAGATCCTCCGGCGTCGCGGGGTCACGGATCTGCGTGCCGCCGAGTTGCGAGGAGAACACCGCCGGATCGCGCAGCACCCGCCGGACGTCCGCGTGCCGCAGCACCGCCCAGAACCCGTCCAGCCACACCACCGGCGATTCGCGGCGCAGCCGGGCGAGCAGCTCATGGGGCACACCTTTGACGTAGGTGTCCGGATCGGTAATCACCACGGCTCGACCCTAGCCCGTCTCCGCGCGAGTCGACGGCGTCGCGGGCGGGGCGGGGGCGGCGGCGCCCGCTTCCGGCGGTGCGCCGGGCCCCCGAGACGCGCCCCCCGGC